>JADLBG010000053.1 GCA_020847895.1 Bryobacterales bacterium | reverse complement strand
CGGCAACGACATTCTCGGCGTTTGCGAACGTGACCACGGGGAGCGGATGGCTGAGCCTGCTGACGGTGAATGGATCGACGGTGGTGACGGGTACGGGCCAGAACCAGGCGAACATTATTGTTCGCGCGAGCCCGCTTGGCCTGCCGGTGGGGATCTATAACGGGAACATCACCATCACGCTGGTCGGTTATCCGACGCAGACCGTACCGGTAACGCTGACCGTGGGCAACGTGTCGACGGCGTCGGTGAGTCCGGGCACGCTTTTCTATACGTATCAAACGGGCGGGTCGAATCCGGCGGTAAGGCTGCTCTCGCTGAACACGCTGAACGGGAATCCGGCGTCGTTCACGGCCACGGCCACCACCAACGGCGGAGGCAACTGGCTTTCGGTGACTCCGGTGACGAGCGCCGCGCCTGGGGTGATCGCGGTGAGCGTCAACCCGGCGGGGCTGGCTCCTTCGACGTATACCGGCCAGGTGAGCGTGACGTTCAGTGGATCGTCCGTGCCGCTTTCGGTGCCCGTGACGCTGGCGGTTTCCTCGACGCCGGTGCTGCGGCTGAATCTGGCGGGCGCGAACTTCAACTACCAGATCCTCGGGTCGGTCCCGGCAAGCCAGGGGCAGAATATCGACGTGTCGAGCACGGGATCGGCGCTGACGTACTCGGTGACGACGCAGGTGCTGTCTCCTCCGGGCGGGCAGTGGCTGGGGGTGTCGGCCACATCGGGAACGACTCCCACGCAGACGCAGGTGACGATCAATGCCAACGGGCTTTCGGCGGGCGTGTACACCGGCACCGTGTATTTCGCGGCTGCGGGGCAGACGCCGGTGACGCTGCCGGTGACGCTGACGGTGAGTTCGTCCCCGCTCATCAATACCGTGCCAACGTCGATGACGTTCGCTTCGCTTGCCGGGACAACGCCGCCGGCGCCGCAGAATCTGCAAGTGAGCGTAACGGGCTCGTCGCTTTCCGTCACGCCGACCACGGTGGTGATGAGCGGGGGCAACTGGCTATCGGTATCGCCCGCGGGCGTGAGCACTATCGGGACCACGGCTTCAACGCTGCAGGTGAGCGTGAATCCGGCCGGGTTGAGCGAGGGCACGTATTACGGAGCGGTTCTGCTGTCGTCGAACGGGGCCGGGAACAATCCGGCGCTGGTTCCGGTGACTTACACGGTGGGCAGCGCCAATGCCACGGTGACGGCGACTCCGCAGCAACTTTCGTTCACACAGGTGCAGGGCGGGCAGGCTCCGCCATCGCAGACGCTGGACATTGCAAGCTCCGGAGGGCCTGTCAGTTTCAGCCTGGTGGCGACCACGGCGACGGGCGTGGGGTGGCTGAGCGTGACCCCGAATTCAGGCGTCACGCCGGGATCGGTACAGGTATCGGTGAACGCCTCGTCGCTTGCGTTGGGCACTTATCAGGGGTTCATCACCGTCACGGCGACGGGGGCGACGAATCCGCAGCAGACGATTCCGGTGACAGTGACGGTGACGACGGCTCCCTCGATTACCGTCTCGCCCACTACGTTGACGTTCAACGCTTCCACGGCGGGGGCGCAGGTGGCTGCGCAGACCATCGCGCTGAGTTCGAGCGGCACGAACCTCAACTACAGCGCTTCGGCGACGGTGAACAATTTCCCGTCGCAGTGGCTGTCGGTGGCTCCGACCACGGGCACGACGCCCGCGACGCTCTCGGTGTCCGTGAACCTGGCGGGCTTGCAGCCTGGAACGTATACGGGGAACATACAGGTGAACCTGGGGCTGGCGAACCCGATTGTGATTCCGGTGACGCTGAACTACCAGACGGTGGTTCCAGCGGCGATCACGGCGATTACGAACGCCGCAAGCTTCCTGCCCACGGCGGTATCGCCGGGCATGATTGTGGCGATCTTCGGGAACAATCTGGGTCCATCGAACATCGTGACGGCGCAACTGACGCCGGCGGGGACCTTAGCGACGACGCTATCGAACGTCAGGGTGCTGTTCGACGGCATACCGTCGCCGCTGGTGTTCGTGCGGTCTGACGTGGTGGCGGCGGTGGTGCCGTACGCCGTGGCGGGGCGGGCGAGCGTGAAGGCGGTGGTGGAATACCAGGGAGTGCAGAGCCCGAGTGTGGATGTCCGGGTGGTGGATACGGCACCGGCCATTTTCACGTCGAACCAGCAGGGGACGGGACAGGCGGCGTTGTACAACAACACGGATCCGGTTCCGAACAGCGCCAACAATCCGATATCGCGCGGCGGCAACAACTACGGGACGCTGTTCATCACGGGTGAAGGGCAGACATCGCCGGCGGGGATTGACGGCGTGATCGCGACTGCCAATTTGCTGCGGCGGCCGATCGGCAATGTAAGAGTGCTGGTGGGCGGCGTGGAGGCGACGGTGATCTACGCCGGATCGGTGCCGACGGTTGTGCTGGGAGAAGCGCAGGTGTCGTTCTTCATACCTGCGAATGCGCCGACGGGCGCGGCGGTTCCGGTACAGGTGATCGCCGGCCAGAGCGCGTCACAATTCGGAGTAACGATGGCGATTCGTTAAACGGTGAATGGAGGGCCGGGAGAAGATCCCGGCACTTCGTGTGTGTGGAGGGAACTTATTGCAGAAAGCCGCCGGAGGAGGCGGCTCCGGCGGAGGGTTCGAGGCGGATCTCTCCGAAGGCGCCTTCGTACTCCTTGATGTTCTGCTGGAGGACGTTGAGCAGAGCTTTGGCCTGCTGGGGGCTGAGGTAGATGCCCTGGAAGTTGTGGATGGTGACGCTGTCCTGGCCGGTCTGCTGGACGATGCCGAACATGAGGAAGAAGTCCCAGAGGTTGGCGCGAACCTGGACACTGTTGGCGTAACTCTCGCGATAATCCGGGCGCTGCACGAGGTCAATCTTGGGAGGTTGAGGTGATTGTGACATAAATCCTTTTAGGGGGCTGCCAGGAGCGGGACACCACGAGTCTAGCATCAATGCTGTTCGGTTAGCGAGCAAAAACAAGTGGGGCAGGAGTTCTGGCGCGTCCCGCTCTATGGAGCGCTTTGCCGCACATGCCAGCAGACGCCGCCGGGGTCGATGATATGGATTTCCCTGCCCCAGGGGAAGTCCGTGGGCGGACGGAACCTGACGCCATCGAACCGGGCCGCCAGGGCCTCCGGTTGGAGTTCGGCCCAATAGGCGTCGAGGTCGCCTACTTCGAAGTTGATCATCTGGTTGGATTGCCACTCCGGAACGTCGATGTCGAGGAGGAGAAAATAGGCTCCGCCGAAGCGGAGACCGGCGAGGCCCTCGTCGCGCCATTCCTCCAGGAAGCCGAGGGCGGCGTAAAATTCGAGCGAACGCTCGAAGTTGGGACCGGAGGGAACGAACGGGTAGAGGGTGGTGGCTTGGGTATTCATGGGGATGATTCTCTGGAGACGTTTTGCATCGCTTGAAGCCAGAGAGGCCGGCACATGACAATTCGGACGAAGTTTAAGCGCCGTCCGGATGGCCAGGCACGGTGGCTCGGATAGAGGCACGAGACTATTCGCTGGTGACCGGCTCCGGCGCCTCGTGCGGGCGGGGCTGCAACTCGGGGTGGTTCATCAGCAGCCGGGCGCAGGTGTTCCAGCGGAGGATGGGGTCGTCATTGCCGTGGGCGCGGAGCGATTCCGCCATCTCGAAGCATTCCATGGCGAGGTGGAGATGATCGTAGACGGTGTGAGAGGAACCCGGACGGCCGCGCTTCATGATGGCTTTGGCGGTGCGCTCGTGGATGAGGCCGGCGTAGTAGGCGCGGTCATACTCGCCCGTGAGGCGGGGCAGGACTTCGCGGGCGCGCTGGGGGCTCATCCCTTCGTCAATCTGGTCGGAGCGGGAAAGCAGGAGCAGGACGAGGGCAGTCTGGTTGCCTGGATCGGCCTGGAGGATATCGAGGCAGATGCTTTCCGCTTCGGCGGGTTCATTGAGATTACGGTAGCGGTGCACCTTTTCGATGGCCGCGGGGATTGCGTCAACCGAGATCGGTTTCAACTGAAAGGACATGGTCAGTCACCTCCGGATCCTGTAATCGCGCGAAAGATTCTCTTCAACGGGTCATAATAGCGGTCCACCACGCGCTCCTTGAGCGGGATGATGGCGTTGTCGGTGATGGTGATGGATTCAGGGCAGACTTTCGTACAGCACTTGGTGATGTTGCAATATCCGATGCCGAAGTCGTTTTTCAGTTCGGGAAGCCGGTTTGCCGTGTCGGCGGGATGCATCTCGAGGGCGGCGGAATAGACAAGGAAGCGCGGGCCGATGAATTTCGAGTGGAGGCTGTGCTCGCGCAGGACATGACAGACATCCTGGCAAAGGTAGCACTCGATGCACTTGCGGAATTCCTGCACGCGGTCGATGTCGTCCTGCTCCATACTCCAAGTCCCGTCGGGATTGTCCGGCTTGCGCGGCTGGTATTTCCGGATCTTCTTCTTGACCTCGTAGTTCCAGCTTACGTCGGTGACCAGGTCGCGCAAGTGGGGGAAGGCGCGCATCGGCTCGATGGTGACGGGCTTGTCCACAGGCAGGTCACTCATGCGCGTCATGCACATCAGCCGTGGCATGCCGTTGATCTCCGCCGAGCAGGAACCGCACTTGCCGGCCTTGCAGTTCCAGCGGCAGGCGAGGTCATTGGCCTGGGTGGCCTGAATTTTGTGCACGACATCGAGAACCACCATGCCGGAGCTGATTTCGGTGGTGTAATCGCGCAGTTCCCCCGCGCCCTTCTCTCCGCGCCAGATGCGAAAGGTGACTTGACCGCTCATTTCATCTCCTCGATAATCTGCTTCAGCTCGCCGTTCATCGGCGGGACGGGTTCCCGGGTCACGCTCATTGCGCCGCCGGGGGTCTTGCGGATGATGATGTTGACCGCGCCTTCCGCGGCATTCTTTCCGGGGAAGTCGTCGCGGAAGTGCGCTCCGCGGCTTTCCTTGCGCTCGATGGCGGCGCGTGTGATGGCTTCGGAGACGGTGAGCAGGTTCTGGAGATCGAGCGCGGTGTGCCAGCCGGGGTTGAATTCGCGATTGCCATTGACGGAGGCCCTGGCGGCGCGTTGTTTCAAGCCTTCGATGCTCTCGAGCGCCTTCTCCATCTCTTCCTGCCGGCGCACGATGCCGACCAGATCCTGCATCTGACCCTGAAGTTCGTGCTGGATCTGATAAGGATTTTCGGCGGTGTCCCGTTCGAAGGGCTCGAGGGCGTGGCGGGCGAGGGCTTCCAACTGGCTGTTGTCGAGTTGCGGGGCGGAGTTGGCCTTGGCGAACTTCGCCGCATACTCGCCGGCGCGCTTGCCGAACACGATGAGGTCGGAAAGCGAGTTGCCGCCGAGACGGTTGGCTCCATGAAGGCCGGCGGCGCATTCGCCGGCGGCGAACAGACCCGGCACGTCGGACATTTGCGTATCGGGATCGACATTCACGCCTCCCATCATGTAGTGCGTGGTGGGGCCGACTTCCATCGGCTCCCTGGTGATGTCGATGCCGGCAAGCTGCTTGAACTGGTGATACATCGAAGGCAGCTTGCGCTTGATGTGCTCTTCGCCCTTGGGCAGCCGTTCCTTGATCCAGGCGATGTCGAGGAAGACGCCGCCATGCGGGCTGCCGCGTCCTTCGCGAACCTCGCGCATGATGCAGCGTGCTACGTGGTCGCGGGTGAGAAGTTCGGGCGGGCGGCGGGCGTTCTTGTCGCCCTGCGTGTAGCGCCAGCCTTCCTCTTCGTTGTCGGCGGTCTGCGCGCGGTAGTTTTCGGGGATGTCTTCGAACATGAAGCGCTTGCCATCCTTGTTGCGCAGCACGCCGCCCTCTCCGCGCACGCCTTCGGTGACGAGAATGCCGCGGACGCTGGGAGGCCATACCATGCCGGTGGGGTGGAACTGCACGAACTCCATGTCCTTGAGAGAGGCGCCGGCATGGTAGGCGAGGGAATGGCCGTCGCCGGTGTACTCCCAACTGTTGCTGGTGATGCGGTAGGCGCGGCCGATGCCTCCGGTGGCGAGGACGACGGCTTTGGCGTGGAACACCTTGAAGCGTCCACGCTCGCGGTCGTAGGCAAAGGCTCCGGCGATGCGGCTTCCGTCCTTGAGCAGGGCGACGATGGTATGTTCCATGTGCACGTCGATGCCGAGATGGATGCCGTGATCCTGAAGGGTGCGGATCATTTCGAGGCCGGTGCGGTCACCGACGTGCGCCAGGCGCGGATACTTGTGGCCGCCGAAATTACGCTGAAGGATTTTGCCGTCCTTCGTGCGATCGAAGACAGCGCCCCAGGCTTCGAGTTCGCGCACGCGGTCCGGAGCTTCCCTGGCGTGAAGCTCGGCCATTCGCGGATGGTTCATGTACTGGCCGCCGCGCATCGTATCGGCGAAGTGGACGCGCCAGCCGTCGCGCTCGTCGACATTGGCGAGCGCGGCCGCGACGCCGCCTTCGGCCATTACGGTGTGCGCCTTGCCGAGCAGCGACTTGCTGACGAGGCCGACTGTGACCCCGGCGGCGGAAGCTTCGATGGCGGCCCGCAAACCGGCGCCCCCTGCTCCCACCACCAGCACATCATGAGTGAAGGTTTGGTATTCCGGCATTAAAAAATTCTCCAATCTGTCCAGATGTGCATCGAGCAAAGCCGCACGTACAGATCGGAGAATGCCACCGAAAAGAGACTGGCCCAGGCCCACTGCATGTGCGCGCGGTTGAAACAGCTTGCCATGCGATAGCCTTGTTTGCGTATCGGGTGTCGCGACAACTGATCGAGGATGCCGCCGAACTGATGCCGGAAGGTGTGACAGCCGAGGGAATAGCCGGTGAGCAGAATGGTATTCGCCAGGAGTATGAGCGAGCCGACGTGAACGCCGAAACCCGTGTCAAACCAGAAGCCTTCCCAGACGTCGTGCCAGAGGATGGGCAGGAAGATGAGGGCCACGACGAGAAAATAGCGGTGAATGTTTTGCAGGATGAGCGGGAAGGAGGCTTCGCCGCAGTAGCTCTTGCGCGGTTCGCCGACGGAGCAGGAGGGCGGGTCCGCCCAGAAGGCTTTGTAGTAAGCGCCGCGATAGTAATAACAACTGAAGCGAAAGCCGCCAGGCGCCCAAAGCACAAACAGAGCGGGAGTGAACGGAAGAAACGAAGGAATCCAGCCTGGCCTTCCGCCGAACCAGGCGGTTTTGGGGTCGCCGAAGATTTCCGGCGAGTAGAGCGGTGAAAGGTAGGGGCCGAAGCGATAGTGATTGCCTTGAAAGGCGGCCCAGGTGACGTAGACGACGAAGGCGCCGAGACCCAGGAATGTGAGGAAAGGAACCACCCACCAGGCATCCGGGCGGGAAGTCCTACCGAACCCGTTGCGGGTTACGGGGACATGGATGGTTGACATGG
>JADLBG010000052.1 GCA_020847895.1 Bryobacterales bacterium | reverse complement strand
TGATTTGCTGCGATTTCCACTTCACCTGCTGGGTGAGTCAAGTTGACTTCGGTTCCGTTGCTCATGTCGAACAATCATAACCACTTCGCTCGGCGCGAAGTCAGACAACTGCTCTTTTTAGGTTGAACACCTGCTCGGGGAAGAAACGCTTCCTGGGGCGGAATTCGTCCCCCGGCGCTGAGGCAACGCCATGCTTGCGAACGAGATAGACGTGGAAGGCGATGAGGTGAACGATGCCCAGGGGGAGCAGGAGGGTGTGGAGAGCGTAGAAACGGGAGAAGGTGACCACGCCGACACCGCCATCGGCTCCCATGAGGCGAACAACGTAAGGTCCGGCCCCGGGGGCGAGCGCGGCAATCTGGGTGGTGACGACGGTTCCCCAATAGGCGCGGTTATCCCAAGGCAGGAGGTAGCCGGTGAGGCCGAAGGCGAGCGTAATCAGGAGCAGCACACAGCCCACTACCCAAGTGGCTTCCCGCGGCTTTTTGTAGGCGCCCCAGAGGAAGACCTGGATCATGTGAAGGACCACGACAACGATCATGGCGCTGGCGCCCCAGTGATGGAGTCCGCGGATCATGCGGCCGCCGGTGAGTTCGGTCATGATGTACTTGACGCTGTTGTAGGCGTCGCCGGGAGTGGGGGCGTAGTTGAAGGCGAGCATTGCCCCGGTGAAGGCCTGGACGAGGAAGCAGAAGAGGGCGACGCTGCCGAGGACCTGGTGCCAGCCGGCGGAGGCAGGGATCTCCTCATAGAGGAGACTGCGGACCAGGGTTTCGAGCCCCGTGCGGTGTTCAATCCAGTCGAGAATACGGCGCTTCATGTCATGCCTCCGACTTCTGCACGGCGCCCAGCAGGAGCTTCGAGCCCTCGATCTTTACCTGATAGCGGTCGAGGGGGCGAGGAGCGGGCCCGTTGAGGACATTGCCGTTGATATCGAAGTTCGAGTTGTGACAAGGGCAGAGGAAGTTCTTGCGATTTTCGTCCCAGCGGTAGGCGCAACCGAGATGGGTACACTGCGGCGCGAAGGCGACAACGTCCGTGGCGGACTTCTTGACGACCCAGGCGGAGGTTTTCTCGCTCGAGACCTTCCAGCCATCGGCGCGGTTGCGGCGGAAGACAATCTCCTCGGGAGAACCGGTTTCGAGTTGCTTGAGATCGGCCACCTCGACCCACTGGTCCTCCCGCCGCGACTTTGGAGGGAAGAGAAGGTAGACGGCGGCCGGGACGCCGAGGCCCATCGCAATCAGTGTTCCCAGGCTATAGATGACGGCGAGATGAAAGCCCCTTCTATCAATAGGATACGAACCGGGTTCGTCTTTTTCGGTCATTGTCCTCATCGGACCCTCCCAGGGTCTGAAATCTTAGACAAGCGGCGGGAGTGAGGCGGAACAGACGGGGTGAAACCTGGTGCAATTTCCGGAGGAATAGAAAAAGGTGCGTGTTATACTTTAGCTAGTTTGATGGAGGGACGGTCGATGGCCGTAGTTAGGAATTCCCTTCTTTTCCCAGCCTTGGTGCTCCTGACGGGAGTAAGCATCGTCTCTGCCGAAAAGAAGGATCCATCCAAGACCGAGCAGATACCCGATAATCCGCGTGTTTCGATCACGCCGCGGCCGAAGCTGGGCGCGGAGGCGGCGACGGAACGGCGAGGCGCGGCGAATATCCGGGTGGACAGCACACTGGTTCTCATCAACGTGACGGTGACGGACCCGATGAACCGTTTCGTCACGGGGCTGGACAAGGATTTCTTCCGCCTGTGGGAAGACAACTCCGAACAGCAAATCACGCAGTTTTCAAGCGAGGATGCTCCGCTATCGGTGGGGCTGGTGTTTGACGCGAGTGGAAGCATGGGCAGTAAGTTGGCGAAGTCGCGGCAGGCGGCGGCGCAGTTTTTCAAGACCGCGAATCCCGAGGATGAATTTTTCCTCATCCAGTTCAATGACCGCGCGGAGTTGATGGTTCCCTTCACGCACAACACCGAGGAGATCCAGAACCGGCTGACGTTCACACAGGCGAAAGGGCGAACCGCGCTACTCGACGCCGTGTACCTGGCCATCAGCAACATGAAGAAGGCGAGGAATCCCCGGAAGGCGATTCTGATTCTCTCCGATGGCGGGGACAATTCGAGCCGCTACACAGAGAGCGAGATCAGGAACCTGGTGCGGGAGGCGGACGTCCAGATATATGCGATAGGCTTGTTCGAGCCGATTGCTTCACGCGGGCGGACGGCGGAAGAGCTTTCCGGGCCAAGCCTGTTGAACGAGATCGCGGAGCAAACCGGGGGGCGTCATTTCCCGGTGGAGAATGTAAATGAACTACCGGACGTCGCGGCGAAGATCGGCGTGGAGTTGCGGAACCAGTACGTGCTGGGATATGCGCCGACAAATATGAACCGGGACGGAAAGTACAGGAGGGTCAAGGTCAAGGTGAACCAGCCGCGGGGATTCCCGCAACTGCGAGCCTACTGGCGCTTGGGATACTATGCCCCATCGCAATAAAATCATCGGGCTGTTCTTTGCCGCCGTGTTGGGAGCAGCCGGACAACAGCAGGAGCCTCCGACATTCACTTCCGATACGCGCCTGGTGGTGCTGCACGCCAGCGTGATGGACAAGAACGGGAAGCTGCTCACCAGCCTGCCGAAAGAAGCGTTCAAGGTTTACGAGAACGGCGCGGAGCAGCAGATCCGCGGGTTCAAACGGGAAGATGTTCCGGTGTCGATGGGTCTCATCATCGACAACAGCGGGAGCATGCGCGATAAGCGGCAGAAAGTGGAGGCCGCGGCGCTGGCGCTGGTGAAAGCGTCGAATCGCAGCGACGAGGTGTTCATCGTCAACTTCAACGACGACGCGTTTCTCGATGTTCCGTTCACGAACGACATCAAGAAGATGGAAGAGGGTCTGACGCGGATCGACTCGCGCGGCGGGACGGCGATGCGTGATGCGCTCAGCATGTCGATTGACGAGTTGAAGGACAAGGGCAAGAAGGACAAGAAGGTGCTGCTGGTGGTGACGGACGGCAACGACAACACCAGCATGATGACGCTCGAGAAGCTGCTCGAGAAGGCGCAGCGTAACGAGGTGCTGATCTACTGCATCGGGCTTCTGAATGAGGAGGAACGGCGGGAAGCGGCAAAGGCCAAGCGGGCGCTGAATGCCCTGTCGAACGCTTCGGGCGGCCTGGCGTTCTATCCCAGGGAACTGACCGATGTGGAGCGGATTGCACTCGATGTGGCGCACGAAATCCGCAACCAGTTCATGATTTCTTACACTCCGACCAATCCTGCTCTGGACGGGACCTTCCGGCAGATCAAGGTGACGGTGAATGCACCCGGCCATCCGGTTGTGCGCACCAGAACCGGATACTACGCGACGCCTGAGCCCGCGAGGCGTAAGAAGATGACGCAGAGCCTGCGGTGACGGGCTTCTTGTGG
This sequence comes from Bryobacterales bacterium, assembly GCA_020847895.1. Classification (GTDB taxonomy): domain Bacteria; phylum Acidobacteriota; class Terriglobia; order Bryobacterales; family Bryobacteraceae; genus CADEFT01. The sequence continues at coordinate 10,748 of JADLBG010000052.1, read as the reverse complement.
CGGGCGACACGCGGATACCGGCTGAGGCCGTGGCGCAGTCCCTATCTGCGCTGGCGCATTGAAACCTATTGGGGCCGGCACGCCGAGGCCATCGGGTACCGGGAATTCTGGGCATTCCTGTGGCAACACCGGTCCGAAATGCTGCGTTTTTTGCGGTGGGCCGGACGGATGCGGTAATTCAATAAAAATAGGAGGGTTGCTTCCGGGATTCTGCGAGTAGACTCTGAAAGTAGGAGTGTGACCGTGCGGAGGCCCAAGCTCATCGCGGGATTGATCGTACTGGCCGGCGCATTGAAAGCCGGCCCCAAGGTGGTGGCCGTGGATGTGGACCACCCGATTCATTCCATCACCGCGGAAACCATCCAACACGCCATCGAGGAGGCATCACGGCAGAAGGCCGAGATTCTGCTAATGCGCCTCAACACGCCGGGCGGGGCTCTCGAAGCCACGCGGCATATTGTAGAGAAGATGATCGCTTCGCCGGTTCCAGTGGTCGCCTATGTGACACCGAGCGGCGGACGGGCGGCATCCGCGGGCTTTTTCCTGCTGGAGGCAAGCGATGTCGCGGCGATGGCTCCGGCCACCAATACCGGCGCCGCATCCCCCGTCATGCTGGGCCAGGAAATGGACAAGACCATGCGGCAGAAGGTGGAAAACGACGCCGCGGCCTGGATCCGCAGCCTTGCGGCCAAGCATGGCCGGAACGGGGAACTGGCGCAGAAGACGGTGTATGAAGCGGTGGCCTTTACGGAAAAGGAGGCCCTCGATTCGAAGCTGATCGAAATCATCGCCAAGGATGACCAGGACCTGATGTCGCAACTGGACGGGCGCGTCGTCACGCGCACGGACGGGACGAGGGTGACGCTGCATACGCGCGGGGCGGAGATTACCGGCTACCAGATGACGCTGCGGGAGCGGTTCATGTCGCCGCTGGGCGATCCGAATCTCGCCTTTGTCCTGCTGATGCTGGGAGCGCTGGGGCTGTACATCGAATTCACGCATCCGGGATTGATTCTGCCGGGGACGGCGGGCGCCATTCTGGTTCTGCTCGGTCTTTCCGGGCTAAGCATGCTGCCGATCAACTGGGTGGGCGCCGGGCTGCTGATTCTGGCGCTGGCGTTGTTTGTGATGGAGGGCTTTATCGCTTCGCACGGAATTCTGGGGATTGGCGGAACGGTGGCGATGGTGATGGGGGCGATGATGCTGGTGGAGGGTCCGGCGGAGTTGCGGATTCATCTTTCCACGGCGCTCGCGGTGGCGCTGCCGTTTGCCGGAATCACGATGTTTCTGATGACACTGGTGGTGAAGGCGCGTTCGCGGAAGAGCGTTACCGGCGTGAGTGGAATGATCGGCTCGTTAGGGGTGGCCCTCGATGAGATGACGCCCGAGGGCAAGGTGTTCGTGGATGGGGCATACTGGAATGCGGTATCTTCCGCGCCGGTGAAACAAGGCGCGCGTGTTCGCGTGACCGCGGTGGACGGGCTCACGTTGAGCGTCGAGCCGGTCTCCGCGCAACCTGGAGGCAAATCATGATCCTGAGCCCATTAACCATTGCGGTGCTTCTGGTAATTCTGTATTTGATTTCGTCGGTGAAGATTCTCGCGGAATACGAGCGCGGCGTGATCTTCCGCCTGGGGCGCGTGCTGGCGCAGCCCAAAGGCCCCGGCATCATTCTCGTATTTTCGCCGATTGACCGGATTGAGCGGGTGTCCCTGCGCGTGGAGGCGATGGACGTGCCCTCGCAGGATGTGGTGACGAAAGACAACGTGACCGTGAAGGTGAACGCGGTGGTGTATTTCCGCGTGGTGGATCCGACGAAGGCGATTATCGAGGTGGCGAAGTATCTTTACGCGACTTCCCAACTGGCGCAGACGACGCTGCGCAGCGTGCTCGGCGAGGTGGAGTTGGACGAACTGTTGAGCGCGCGGGAAAAGGTGAACCTGCGGTTGCAGGACGTGCTCGACAAGCACACCGACCCGTGGGGCGTCAAAGTGACGATGGTGGAAGTGAAGCAGGTGGACTTCCCCGAGCAGATGATCCGCGCCATTGCCAAACAGGCCGAGGCGGAGCGGGAGCGGCGCGCCAAGATCATCCACGCCGAAGGCGAGTACATCGCTGCCGAGAAGCTGAGCATGGCGGCGGAGGTGCTGCAACGGCAGCCGGCCGCGATGCAGTTGCGGTACTTGCAGACGCTGGTGGAGATTGGGGCGGAGAAGAATACGACGGTGGTGTTCCCGTTGCCGATCGACATTATCACGTCGTTGGGGCGGATATTGGAGAAGAAGGCGGCCGAGGGGTAGGGTAAGCACTCGCCGGAGTAAGCGGCACGGATTTCCGGCACGGCGCCACGGTGATTCCCCGGGCTTCTTACCGGAATTCGCTGAGATCCCGGGATGTTAGAATGTCTGCTTCGCACGGCTACCCCATGGAAATCACCCACTCAATCGGGCGGACGATTCTCAGCCCGGATTGGGCGGTGAGGACGCCGCTCGCGACTCGAAAGGCGGAGGCATGAAGGAGTTCCGCGGCGTATTCCCCATTCTGGCGACGCCGTTTCACGAAGACGGCTCGATCGATTTCGAGTCGCAGGACCGGTTGATCGAATACACTCTGGAGCAGGGCGCGGCGGGGCTGGGTTTGTTTGGAAATGCGAGTGAAGGCTACACATTGCTCAATGAGGAGCGTGTGGAACTGCTGCGGCGGATCGTCAAGCGGGTGAACGGGAGGGCGCCGCTGGTAGCGAGCACGGGGCATACCGGAACGGACGCGGCGGTGTGGCTGAGCAAGGAAGCGGAGGATCTGGGCGCATCGGCCCTGATGGTGCTGCCCCCTTATCTGCTGAAGCCGGATGGCGACGGGCTGATGTTTTACTTCGATGCCATCAGCAAAGCCGTGCGGATACCCATCATGGCGCAGGATGCACCGCTGATGACCGGAGTGCCGATGCCGGCGGCGCTACTGGCGAGGATGGGGCGCGAGATTGAGAACGTGAAGCTGGCAAAAGTGGAGGCCCCGCCGACGGCTCCGAAGATCACTGCCCTGCGGGATTCCGGGCTGGCAATCTTCGGCGGGTTGAACGCGCAGTTCCTCATCGAAGAGTATGAGCGCGGGGCTGTGGGGACCATGCCGAACAATGACATTCCGGGGGTGTTTGCCGCCATCTGGAAGTGTCTGGAGGCGGGTGACAAGGCAGGAGCCTGGGCGATCTTTACGCGCGCTCTGCCGCTGATCCGCTTTGAACTCCAGCCCGGCCTGGGCGTGTCGGCGATGAAGATCAACATGGCGGCGCGGGGCGTGATCGGCTGCGCGCGGGTGCGCCATCCCACCTCGACAGTCAAAGGAGAAGGGCTGCGGGAGTTGGAAATGCTTCGCGCCATGGCGGAAGGATGAAGATCACGGCGATAGAAGCGTTCCCTGTGCGGATGCCGCGCGACATGGACGCGGCGACGGGGACCGCCGGGTCGCCGACGCAGCTTGCCGCGGGCGCCGGCGGGAGCGGGTACCGGTGGTCTACCGTATTCCCGTGCCTGTATTCGATGAACTTCGAGACGGCGCTGGTGAAGGTGAGCACGGAGGGCGGACTCACGGGGTGGGGGGAGGCGCAGGCGCCGCTGGCGCCGGAAGTGGCGTGCGAGATCGTGCGGTTGCTGCTGGCGCCGCTTTGGGTGGGAATGGAGTTTTCCGGAGACGCGGACACGATTGCCGATTGGTGGCAGGCGATGTACCAGACAATGCGCGTGCGCGGGCAGACCGGCGGGTTCATGCTGGATGCGGTCAGCGGCGTGGACATGGCGCTGTGGGACCTGGCGGGGAAGATGGCGGGGAAACCGGTTTCGGCGATGCTCACGAAGGCGCCGAAGCGAAAAGTGAAGGCTTATTTGAGCGGACTGCCCGCGGAGGGGAGAAAAGCCGCGGCGGCGCGGCATTGGGTGGAGGGATTTCGGGAGTTCAAGCTCTTTTTCGATACTCCGAAGGAGGATGAGTTCTTTCGCGGGCTCGGGGACTTGCCGGCCGGGGCGCGCTTTGCGGTGGATGCGCTCTGGCGGTTGGAGCCGGAGACGGCGGTGGAGTTTGGGAAGAGGTGTGATGATGAAGGGGCGCTTTGGCTGGAAGCCCCGCTGGCGCCGGAAACTCCGCTGGCGCATGGAGCGCTGGCGCGGGCCATCCAGACCCCGATTGGGCTCGGTGAGAGTTACCGCACGCGGTACGAGATGGCTCCGTTTTTTCGGGAAAAGGCGGTGGGCGTATACCAGCCCGATCTGGGGCGGTGCGGGATCACGGAGGGCATGCGCCTTGCGGCCATGGCCGCGGGCGCGGGCGCAACCGTAGTGCCGCATGTCAGCATTGCAATGGGTCCACAGATTGCCGCGGCGCTGCATTTCGCCGCGGCGGTGGATGCCTGCCTGATGGCCGAATACAATCCCAAGGTGTTTTCGGTGGCGAACCGTTTCCTGAAGACTCCTCTGCGGATGGAGGGTAACCGTTACGTGGTTCCCGAAGGGCCGGGGCTCGGCATCGAGATGGATGAGGACGCGCTCGCACTGGTGGCGCCGTGACGCCGCGGCGGTGGCTGATCGCCGCGCTGCTGTTCCTTGCCACCGTCATCAACTACGTAGACCGGCAAACGCTGTCCGTGCTGGCGGCGACGGTGAGCCGCGAACTGGGGCTGAGCAACGTCGAATACTCGAACGTGTTGACGGCGTTCCTGGCGCCGTACACGTTCATGTACGTACTGGCCGGATGGCTGGTGGACCGTTGGGGGTCGCGCTTCAGCCTGGCTGTGTTCATGGGGTGGTGGTCGGCGGCCAACGCCCTGCACGCGCTGGCGCGGGGAGCGCTGAGCCTGGGTGTTTTTCGATTCCTCTTAGGGTTGGGGGAATCCGGGAATTTCCTGGCGGCGGCGAAGGCTACGTCTGAGTGGTTTCCGCCGAAAGAGCGGGCGCTGGCGAATGGATTGGTGAACGCGGCCGCGTCGACAGGCGCCATTCTCGCTCCACCGCTGATCGCTTTCGTCACTCATCTGGTGGGATGGCGTGGAGCGTTTGTGGTGACGGGGCTGAGCGGCTTCGTATGGATGGCGGCGTGGTGGCTGCTGAATTCCACCAAGGCCCCGTTTGGAGAAGACTTGAAGAAGGGGACCGTGAGTTACGCGGCGTTGTGGCGCGCGCGGCAAAGCTGGGGCTTGCTGTTGGCGCGCGTCTTCGCGGACCCCGTCTGGTGGTTCTATCTGTTCTGGCTGCCGAAGTACCTCCAGGAAGAACGGCACTTTTCCCTGACCGAGATCGCGCTGTTTGCGTGGATGCCCTATTTGACGGCGGATCTCGGTTCGGTGGCCGGGGGATGGCTTTCGGGCTTATTGATTCGCCGGCGTATGGAGGAGTTGCGGGCGCGGCGGCTGATGATGGCGCCGTGCGCGCTGCTGATGCCCGTGGGGATTCTGGTGGCTTATCTTCCATCCACCGCGGCCATGGCGGTGATCTGTCTGGTGACGTTCTGCCACATGGCATGGAAGACGAACCTGATGACGATGACGAACGATGTGTATCCGACGGGAGTCGTGGGGTCGGCCTCGGGCGTGGTGGGGCTCGGCAGCGGGTTGGGCGGGGTCTTGTCCACTCCCATCGTGGGCCGGATTGTGGATGCCTTCGGGTATACGGCGGTCTTCTGGATGATGGGATTCCTGCACATCGTGGCCACTGTGTTGATCTACGCCACGGTGCGGCGGAGCATGGTGAGCGCGGAGGCGGACTGAGCCTACAGCGGGATGGCGCGGACGAGACGGGGCGGCCCCGGCTGCACTTCGAGCGGATTCCGCAGCGGGCGGCCGAAGTTCTGGTAGTGGACTTCCATGACGTCGCCGTGCTGGAGTTTCACCTGTTCCCCAAAGCTGAAGGCCCCGGCGCCAAAGAAGTGGATGTGGACATCCCCCGGGCGGCGGTGAAGGGGGAACTTGAAGTGGTGATGCTCCATATTCTCGAGCGTGTGGCACATGTTGGCTTCGCCGGTGCGGATCTCTTTTTCCCAGAGGACGGACCTGCCGCGATGGGTGCGGGCTTTGCCCGGTACGGCCGAGAAATCGGGATCGAGGATGATCTCGGGGCCGATGGCGCACTGCCGGAGCTTGGAGCCGGCGAGGTAGAGGTAGTTCTTCTTTTCGAAGACGTGATCGGAGAATTCGTTACCTTGCGCCATCCCGAGGCGGCGCGGGACGCCCTGGTCATCGATGAGGTAGAGCCCGGCGATTTCGGCTTCTTCCCCGCCATCCTCGGCGAATTCGGGAACAACCAGCGATTCGCCGTGGGCCCGGAGGATGGTTCCGTTGCCCTTGTAGAACCACTCCGGTGAGGCGCCGATCTCGCCCGCGGGCGGATGGCCGCCCTCGAGTCCCCATTGGTACATGCGCATGCTGTCGGTTAGCTGCGTAGCCGCGGCGCAGTGCATCGCATCCCGATTCTCGACGCTCGCGCGGTGGGTGAGCCCGGTTCCGGAAACCGTGCAGCGCGCGGGTTCCGAAGGGTGATCGAGAGGCGGCAGGAGCTTCCACTCGGATTCGCCGGCATAGATCGTGTCGTAGGGTATGGCCCAGCCGGTGGCGGACTTTCCGGCGAGTTCGGTGAGGCGGACTCCGGATTGGAGCGCCTGCCGGGCGAGATCATAGACGGTGGATACCGATTCGAGGAAGTGAAGATCCGAGCCGCGCGCCAAGGCGACCGCGCGGCTGCCATCGAAGTGTCTGAGTTGAACCAAACTGGGCATGGATTGGAATGATATCACGCGGGAATGAGCAATTTTCAATAAAGACAGTTCTTGACAGTGCCGCAATCTTATGACATTCTGATGGCGAGTGAAGCCTTCGTCCGAATACACCTTGGCTGAGCTGGCGGAGCAATCGCAAACGCCGGCGCGGACCATTCGTTTTTACATTGCGCGCGGGCTTTTGGAAGGTCCGGCGCGCGCCGGGCGCGGCGCTTTCTACACGGATGCCCACCTCGAGAGGATTGCCCGGATTCGCAAGCTGCAAGGCGAGGGGCGCATGCTGGCGGAGATCGCCGTGGAACTGGGCGGGGGCGGCGGCGAAGCGGCGCTGCCCGCGCCGGAGGCGTGGTGGCAATACGAGGTGAGCAGCGACGTAAAAGTAATGGTGCGGGACGGAGCCGGCCCCTGGCGGATGCGGCTGATCCGGACGGCCGTGGCGGAATTGACCGGGAGGCTGCGCGCAAGCGAGCCGGAAGAAGGAGGAAATGATGGCGGCGGGAACAGAGAGTAATGCGGGTTATTCGGTACGGAACGCGAGGACGGGAGAAGAGATCGGTCTGGCGATGCAGCGGTTGTGGCTGAGCGGGCGGGTGCTGGGGGCGGGCGCGCGGTTGCTGGCGCGGCACGTGTTTCAATCCTCGGAATCGAGGCCCGTGGAGGTGGTGTACGCGTTTATGCTGCCGCGCGATGCGGCCCTGCGGCGGTTCACGATTCGAGGGGAGGGGTTCACCGCGCACTCGGAGTTGCGGCCGGCGGAGGAGGCTGTGAAGGCGTACGAGGAGGGGATGGAGCGAGGGGCGCTTTCAACCCTGGCGCGGCAGTACGGGGACGGGCTGATCAATCTCACGGTAGGCAACATCCGCCCTGGGGAAACAGTGACGGTGACGGTTGAAATCCTGGCTGGAGTAGAGGCGCGGGACGACGGCTTCCGGTTCCGTTTCCCGTTCACGCTGGCGCCGTCGTACCACGCGCGGATGCGGGCCATCGAGACCGGGCCGGGAGAGGGGGAGATGGAGTTGCCGGAAGAGGAATTCGGCGATGTGATTCTGCCGAAGTTCCGCGCGGATGCGGAGGGGCTGCACGCGGTGGGCTTTGATCTGCGCGTGATGGGCGATTATGGCGAGGTGGCCTCGGTGTCTCATGGGTTGCGGGTTCGGATGGAAGAGGGGGGATTAAGGGTTTCGCTGGCGGCCGAGGGCGACGTTCCCAACCGCGACCTGGTGTTGGACGCCCGGCGCGGCGAGCCGCGGGCGGAGGTGCTGGGCGGGCGTTGCGCGGACGGCAAGCTGCATTTCGTGGCGCTGGCGCCGTCGGTTTGTTTCGGTACGCCCGCGGGGGCGGCGCGCAAAGTGGTATTCGTTCTGGACCGCTCGGGATCGATGCAGGGGTCTCCGATCGAGCAGGCGCGGAAGGCGATTGAGGCATGTTTGGGAGCGCTTTCGGGAGAAGATGAATTCGGATTGATCGCCTTTGATAACCGTACGGAGGTGTTCGCGGAGCGGCTTCTGGAGGCGAGCAAGAGCAACCGCGAGAAGGCGCGGGCGTATCTGGAGACAATTGACGCGCGGGGTGGAACGGAACTCGCCCGGGCGGTTGAGAAGGCGGCAGGGTTGGCAGGCGCCGGAGCCGATTTGCTGGTGCTGACCGACGGGCAGGTGTTCGGAACGGAGAAGATTGTGGCGCGGGCGCGGGAGGCCGGCGTGCGGCTTCATGTATTGGGGATTGGAAGCGCGAGCCAGGACCGTTTCCTGGCGCAGCTTGCGCGGGAGACGGGGGGAGTGTCGCGTTTCGTGACGCCGCGCGAACGCGTGGATCTGCCGGCGGTGGATTTGTTCGCATCCATTGGAAGACCGGTGGCTTCGGATGTGCGGGTGAGCGGGACGAATTTGGCGCCGCAACCGGCGAAGTTCGTGTTCGCGGGGACTCCGCTTATGGTTTATGGGGAGGGTCAGTCGCTCAATATCGAGTGGACGGGTGGAGGACTGGAACTGCCGGTAGCGGATGGCGGGCGACAAATGGGAGAGACGGCGCGCCTGCTGCGCGGGGCGCGATTGATTACGGATGAGACAGAGGCCGGGAGGTTGAAGGAGTTGAGCCTGGCTTACGGGCTCGCCAGTAGAGAGATATCGCTGGTGGCCGTGGTGCGTAGGGAGGGGGATCGCGCGGGGGAGGCGGCGGTGACGAAAGTGGTGGCTGTGGGAATGCCGCAGGATACAGCTTTCGGAGCCTACTTCCAACCAGCGGCGATGCCTGCGGCGTCGATGCCGGGGGGGATTGCGCGGGCCAGTATGCTGGGGAGGTTGGCTATGCGACGGGAAGCCCAGCAAGGCGGTAATGGCGGGACGCTGTTCTCGCGCTGGAAATTGCCGGCTGACACTCTGATGGAACTTGCCTGCCGCATGGAAAGCGACGGCGGCATGCCCGGCCGGGACGCGGACGAGCGGTTGCTCGAAACGGTGCGCGCGGTGCTCGCGTTCCTGAAGGAGGGCCACGGCGCCAGGAGGGGAGCGTTCCGGGTCCACGTGCAAAGGCTGGTTGCGTTCCTCGAGCGGCAAGGCGGCGGCCGCGACGTGGTGGCGAAGGTGATCGACGCCGCGAGAGAGGGGCGGGTGATTCCCGGCGAGTGGCTGGATGGAGCGGTTGCGTGGAAGGAGGTGGAAGCGGCGGTTACACTGTAAAGGTTATGTTGACCCGCCGCGAGATGATCTCCACTCCGGCGCTGGCGTTTGCCGCGCCGCGTAAGCAGCCGAACTTCGTTGTAATCTGCACGGATGATCAAGGCTCCCATGATCTGGGATGTTTTGGGGCAAAGGATGTTCTGACGCCGAACATCGACGCTTTGGCGGCGTCGGGGATGCGCTTCCGGAACTGGTATGCGAATGCCCCGGTGTGCGCGCCGTCGCGATCGGCGTTGTACACGGGGCGGTATCCGATCCGGGCGGGGGTTCCCACCAACGGTCTGGCGCTCGCGCCGTCGCAAAAGACGGTGGCGCAATTGCTGAAGCCGCATGGGTACGCCACCGCGCTGACCGGGAAGTGGCACCTGGGATCAGGAGAGGACACGTGTCCGAATGCGCATGGATTCGATTACTTTTACGGCTTCCATTCCGGGTGTGTCGATTTCTATTCGCATCGTTACTACTGGGGAGAGGGCGGGAAGAACCGGCAGGTAAACTACCACGACCTCTACCGTAACCGGGAGGAGATTTTCGAGGATGGCAGTTATCTCACCGAACGCATCGCGGACGAGGCGTGCGGCTTCATCCGGCGCAACGCCGGGCGGCCGTTCCTGCTGGCGGTGACGTTCAACGCTCCGCACTATCCGATGCACGCGCCCCAGCGCTACAAGGACCGATTTCCGCGCCTTCCGCCGGAGCGGCGCACGTACGCGGCGATGATTGCGGCGGTGGACGATGGCGTGGGGCGGATCCGGCGGACGCTCGAGCAGGCGGGGTTGACGAAGGACACGATGATCTTTTTTATCGCGGATAACGGCGCTACCACGGAAGCGCGCGCTGGATTGAATCAGCAGCCGGCGACGGCGGGGAGCAACGGCGTGTATCGCGGATTCAAGTTCAGCCTGTTCGACGGAGGAATGCACGTGCCGGGCATCGTAAGCTGGCCGGGACGGATACCGGAGGGTGTGGAAACAGGCGAAATCGCGATGACGATGGACATTACACCGACAATTTGCGCGGCTGCCGGGGTGGCGCCTCCCTCGGGGTACACGCTCGACGGGTCGAGCCTGGCGCCGCTGCTTACCGCGAACGCGAAGTCGCCGCACGAGGCGGTGTTCTGGAAGAACGGCCGGCAACTGGCGGCGCGCAGAGGGCAGTGGAAACTGGTGGTGAACGGGATCGAATATGGACGGACGCCGGAGAGCCAGAAGCCGCTCAGCGGAGACGATGCGATCTTCCTGTCGGATCTGGCGAGCGACCCCGGCGAGACCACGAATCTGCGCCACAAGCATCCGGAGATTGTGGACGGGATGC
>JADLBG010000898.1 GCA_020847895.1 Bryobacterales bacterium | reverse complement strand
TGATTTGCTGCGATTTCCACTTCACCTGCTGGGTGAGTCAAGTTGACTTCGGTTCCGTTGCTCATGTCGAACAATCATAACCACTTCGCTCGGCGCGAAGTCAGACAACTGCTCTTTTTAGGATGAATCGCCCCCCGAACAACTCTTCCTCCCCCTCCCGCCCCTGGACGACGCCATTCTCCCCGAAGACGGCTCCGTCTCCTTGCTCGCCACCGAAAACTCCGCCCAACTCCTCGTCTCCGGCTTCGGCATCTTCCTCGGCAAGAAGTCCGAGAGGTTGGTCGTCAAAAAGGGCGGCAAACCCTGCGCCCAAGTCCCCATACTCCGCCTTCAGGAGGTGATCATCGCCTCCCGTGGCGTCAGCTTATCCTCCGACCTCATCGAGGATCTCTGCTCCCGGGGCATCCGTCTTTCCTGTCTGTCCTCCTCAGGCAAACCGCTCGCTCTCATCACCTCTCCACTCCTCTCCGCTACCGTAGAAACTCGACGCGCCCAACTTGCGGCGTTTTCCGCTCCCATCGGAGCGGACATCGCCCGCTGGATCGTCGCCGGTAAACTTCACAACCAAGAAAAACTTCTCCTCTACTTCGCAAAAAGCCGCGCGGGCGGCCCCCGCGAGAACCTCCAGAAGGCTGCCGCCCAAATCCGCGCCATGCGCCGCCAGGCCCTCTCCGTCCCCGGGGACTCTACATCTTCCGTTCGCGGTCCCCTCATGGGGATCGAAGGCGCCTCCGCTCGCCTGTACTGGCGGCAAATCACCGGCATGCTCCCCCAATCCAACGGTTTCGCGTTCCGCAACCACGAGTCTCCCACCGATCCCGTCAACGCCGCCCTCAACTACGGGTACGGCATCCTGTACTCCCACGTTTGGGGCGCGGTCATGAACGCCGGCCTCGAGCCCTTCGCCGGCTTCCTCCACGTCGATCGCTCTGGCAAGCCCTCCCTTGTGCTGGACCTCGTTGAAGAATTCCGTCAGCCCGTCGTGGATCGTGCCATCTTTTCCTGGCTCAACAAAGGCGGCGCGCTCTCTCTCCAAGGTGGTCTGCTCGATGCGCAATCTCGTGAAAACGTCGCTTCCCGCGTCATGACCCGCCTCCAATCCGTGGAGCCCCACCGCGGGAAGTCCCACGAGGTCCGCTCCATCATCCAGATGCAGGCCCGCTTAGCCGCTTCGGCGGTCCGCGGTCTCCGTGCCTACCGCCCCTTCGCCTTCAAGTGGTGATACGTGCCGCGCAAGAACCGCTACACGGGCATCCTCAAGCCACTTCCCATCGGCAAGGGAAGCCCCGAAGTCTCCCTCGTCCTTGTCTACGACATCGAGAACGACCGCATTCGCACACGTGTCTCTGATATTTGCCTCGACTATGGCTTGGAACGCATCCAGTTCAGCGCCTTCTTTGGAAAGCTCAACCGCAACCGCCGCCAGGAACTGGCCCTCCGCCTCGCCGATCAGGTCGGTGACGAAAGCGCCCGCATCCGCATCTTCCCCATTTGTGAGCAGGATCTCCGCGACATGTGGTCTCTCGATCACTACCGGCGCGATGCCGATCAGCTAAAGGCTGACTCGGAGACCACTTCCCCCATTCCCCGCCTCCGCATCGTAACCTTGGAACCCGACATATGATCCCCGTAACCGACCTCAAACAGTGGGCCTACTGCCCCCGCGTCGTTTACTATCATCGCTTAATGCCTGGAGCGGGCGTCATGACTCACAAAATGCGCGAGGCCATTAGCGCCCAGGAATGGCTCGAACACCTGGAGTTGCGGCGTAGTCTCAAGAAATACGGTTTCGAACACGCCAACCGCCGCTTCGGGGTCTGGCTTTCCGACCCCGATCTCGATCTTTCCGGCCGCGTCGACATGCTTCTCCAAACCCCGGACTCCGCCACCGTCGTCGACTTCAAGCTCACTTCCGGCCCTCCAGGAGACAATCACAGGATGCAACTCGCCGGGTACGCCCTCCTCGTCCACCACGTCCTGCATCTCCCCGTTACCACGGCGTTCCTCCTTCGCATCCCGGATTCCACCCTCTTCGAGATCCCCATCGCCCCCGTTCTCCTCGAACGGGCGCTCCATGCCATCCGCCAGGTGCGGGTAATGGCCGAATCCCAGATCCTTCCCGATCGGGCACCTAACCGCCCCAAATGCGCCGACTGCGAGTATGCCAATTTCTGTGCCGACATCTGGTAGTGATTTCGCAGATCCCCCAGTGTTGCGCACAGAAAACCCATCTGCGACTTTTGCCTGCACCACCTTCATGATACCTGACCTATGCACAGAATGTGAGGTTGCGCTGAGCGGTTGAGCGGACCGACCACCTGGAGACCCTGGAAAATCTGCGTTAAAACAGAAGAACCGCGAAGTGTGTGCTTCGCCAATTCCATT
>JADLBG010000051.1 GCA_020847895.1 Bryobacterales bacterium | reverse complement strand
CGGAGACGGGAGCGTCGCGTTATGAGATCAGCACGGTGAGTCACGTGGGCTGCGTCTGCCAGCATCAGGCGTTGCAGTACATCCACTCTCTCGGTGTCGAGCGGATTTGGGCGCATGCGCGGCCCCTTGTGGCGCGCCTCGGAAAAGAACTGCCCGCCGCGGGATATCCCACCATTACGCCGGCCGGCACGGAGAGCCCCATCATTTCCTTCCAGGTGAAAGACGTTGCGGCAACGCGCGCCAGGCTGAAGAAGGCCAACGTGGTGACGACACTGAGTGGATCCCCGGAGGGCGGCCGGATGCGCGTTTCCGTCTCGGTGTTCAACAACCAGAGCGACGTGGACACGCTGATCGGGGCGCTCGCCTGATTAGCGGAACAGGTCGAATTCCGGCGGGCGGATCAACGGGCGGGTCGAGCCTTCCCGCGGCTCCCATTCGTACCCCTCGATCAACACGACCGGCACGCCGGCGGATTTGCCCATCACCAGGCCCGCTGCCGAGGCCAGTTCGTCAGCGCGCGCGAGAAGGGTGGCGGTGAGCATCTGCCCGGCGCGGTCGCGTGTTCCGCGCAGGTCCTCGAGCGGCTCTATCCCGGAAACGCCGATGGCGACGTTCACCAATCCCTCTCTCCAGGGGCGTCCGAAGGTGTCGCTGATGATCACCGCGCCGCAGACCAAAGCGGTCCGTAGAGCGGCGGCGGAGGCGTCCGGGTCAATGGGCAGCAGCGTAGCCATGTCTCCGCCGGAGGTATTGGACCGGTCGACGCCGGCATTCGCCGCCACGAATCCGTGATGCGTTTCGGTGATGAGAACGCCGCGGTCCATGCGCACGATGCGGCGCGATTGCCGGAGAACAACCTCGATGAGCCGGGCGTCTTTGCCCCATTGCGCCGCCCAGGCTGACGCAAAGGGTGATGGCTCGATCTCGTCCAGATCGGCGATGGACCCCTCGGCTTTGGACACGATTTTCTGGGCCGCCACCACGATAGTGGTTTGCGTGATCTGCTGTTGCTCCTTTGCCGCGGCCGCGAGAATCAGCAGCGCGAGATCGTCTCCGGGCTGAATCTCCGGTAATGTTGCGAGCCCTGTGATACGGATGCTCACCATGACCTCAGCAGCGCGGCGATACGCGAGGAAGGCGCTTGCGCGAGCAGTTCCGCGATGTCTTCCGGGGTGTCGATGTCGAACAGCAGCCCCGGCGGACGCAGCACCTTCACGGGTACGCCGGCATCTTCCGCCTGGCTCACGTGCTTGCGGAAGCTGCCCGGACCGAACCGGCTCTCGATCACGCCGGGCGGTGTGCGGACCAGAGCGTTGGTACCGGTGCCGTCGGCGGAAGGAACCACGATCACGCCCGGCCCCGCTTCCGCGATGAGCATCTCGATCTCCTCTTTGGTGACCAGGGGCACATCGATAGGTAACAGGATAACCGTCGTAGCGCCGTGAGCCGCCGCCCTGTGCGCGGCCGCGTCGGCGGAGGCGCTGTGACTCAACTGTTCCGTCTCCTCGAACACTTCGACGCCGAACGAGCGGGCACGGTCAGCGGCGATTTCGTCGCTGGTCACGACCACGCGGCGGGCGAGCCCTTCCACGGAGCACAACGTGGCAAGTACCTCCTCGAACATGGCGCGTGCCAGGCGTTCCCGCTGTTGCGGCGTAAACATGCCGCTGAGGCGCTGCTTGGCGTTTCCTGGGGCTTTCACGGGCAACAGGGCGAAGATCATGTTCGCTCCAGGGCTTTCAGCACGGTGCGCGCCAGCGCCTTCTTTTGCGCCGGGCCGGTCATGATCGTATTCGTGACCACGGCGCGCATCCCCAGTTTCTCCACCTCGGGGGCCAGCCGTTTGTCCGCGCGGTCGAGAACGAACATGTCCACCAGGCCGCGATACATCCGCGCTACTCCGAGCGCCGAAACCTCCATCCCCATGCCCCGCATCATGTCCGCGGCGGGGCCTTTCAGCGCCCGCCCGCCGATGATCGGCGAGATGGCGGCGGCGGGGCATTTGCGTCTCCGCAATGCCCGCCGGATGCCGGGTACCGCAAGGATAGGGCCGATGCTGATGATCGGGTTCGAGGGGCAGATGACGATTGCCGAAGCAGAGCGTATGGCGGGGAGAACTCCGGGCGCGGGCCGCGCGTCTTCAGCGCCTTGAAACTCCACGCCCAGCACTTCGTCCTGTGCTCTGCGCCGGACAAAGTAAGTCTGAAATTCCAAGGGGCCGCCGGGCGTTTGAACAATAGTACGCACCGGATCATCTGACACCGGCTTCAAGGTGCAGACAACTCCCAGCGAGCGCGCAATTGCCGCGGTTACCGTGCTCAAGCTCTCGCCGGCGCGTAGGCGCGCGGTGCGGTGGATGTGCGTCGCAAAATCGCGGTCGCCCAGTTGAAACCAGGTGTCTGCGTTCAGTCTGCCGAGCGCTTCGAGACACCGGAACGAATCGCCTTCCACGCCCCATCCATGAACGGGATTGGCAAGCCCGGCGAGCGTGTAGACGACGGTGTCCAGATCGGGGCAGATGTACAAACCATGCATCTCCATGTCATCGCCCGTGTTGCCGATGATACAGATTTCCTTGGACGGATATACCCGCGAGAGGCCATCGAGAAAGCGGGCTGCTCCCACGCCGCCGGCCAGAGCAACAATCATAAGCCTGTGATGCGAATCCCGGAATGTTTCACTTTATGGGCGCGATTGAGCGCGATCAGCAACTGCACCGTGTTCTCGATGAGACGCGATTTTTTCAAACCTCCCGCATCGATGGGCCGCGCGCCCGGCAGCATCCGGACCAGGGCCGAAGCGGCGGCCTTAGCCTCCGGATCATCGGCGCAAATCAGCACGTCGCTGTCGATGGTTTCCTCGAGGTTCCCCACCAGACCGGCGCTCAGCGTGTGGAAGGCCGAGGCGACTCGTACGCCCTCGGGAACGTGCTTCGCCGCGAGAAGGGCGGAATTCTCATCCGATTGCAGGCGCACCGTGGCGTCCACCAGAATCGCGCCGGGGCGGAAACTGGAGGCCAGCGCCTGGAGCGTATCGACCTGCGCATCCGGCGGCACTGTCAACACGACCACGCCGGCCTCGCGCACGGCTGCCGCATTCTCGAACCCTTCCACCGCGCCGGAGCCGGCCTTCTCGCCGGCGAGTTTGGCGGCAGTCTGCGCGCGTTCGGAAGTTCGCGAGCCGATTCGCACGCGCGCCCCTGCCCGCGCGAATCGAAGCGCCAATGCCATCCCTTCCGCTCCGGTTCCACCCACAATTGCGATCGTTTGCTGCACGTTCTTGTTCCCTAAAGTATGCCACAGGGCGTTTTCCCGAAGACGCTGTTTGTGACATGCTGAAAGTCTTGACTGCGCCGGCAATTCCGGGAAAGATCACCCCCGCGGAAGCCTCTCGCCTCCTGCGGGATTCCTCCGCGGACCCTCGTCCTCTTCTCGAGGAAGCCGCGCGGATTCGCGTCCGGCGCACGGGCCGCGCCATCACCTATTCGCGGAAGGTGTTCATTCCTCTGACGAACCTTTGCCGTGATCAGTGCGGCTACTGCACGTTCGCCCGTCCGCCCGAGGATCCGCGCGCCCACACCATGACTCCGGCCGAGGTGCTGGCCGTCGCGGAAGCCGGCCGCGAAGCAGGGTGCAAGGAAGCGCTCTTCAGTCTTGGCGAGCGGCCGGAACTTCGCTACCCCGGCCACAAACGGTGGCTTGAAGAACAGGGGTACGCCTCGACCATTGGCTACCTCGCGGCGATGTGCCGGCTTGTCTTCGAGCGCACCGGCCTGTTGCCGCATGCCAATCCGGGCACCATGTCTCTGGATGAGATGGAGCAACTTCGCCCGTACAACGTAAGCATGGGAATGATGCTCGAGTCTGTGAGCAACCGGCTGTTACGGCCCGGCCAGGCGCATCACGCCTGCCCCGACAAGGTCCCGGCGGCGCGCTTCGCAACGCTCGAAGCGGCCGGCAGGTTGCGCGTGCCGTTCACCACCGGCATCCTGATCGGAATCGGCGAAACGCTCGAAGAGCGTGTCGGCTCGCTGTTCGCCATCCGCGACATTCACGCCCGCCATGGCCACATCCAGGAAGTGATCATTCAGAACTTTCGCGCCAAGCCGGATACGCGGTTTGCCCAATGGCCCGAGCCCGAAACCAACGACCTGGTGTTGACCGCGGCCCTCGCGCGCGTGATCTTCGGCCCCGAAGTGAACGTCCAAATTCCCCCGAACCTGACCTCGCCCGGTTTCGGAGGTTTGCTGCGCGCCGGCATCAACGACTGGGGAGGAATCTCTCCGGTCACGCGTGATTACATCAATCCGGAACGAAGGTGGCCGGCCATTCGCGCGTTACGGGATGTGACGGAAAAGGCCGGCTTCGAACTGCGCGAGCGGCTCGCCGTCTATCCCGAATTCATACGTGAACGAGTGGACTTCCTTTCGGAACTGTTGAGAGATCGCGTGGCTCGAATGACGGACAGATCCGGGCTGGTCCGCCCGTCGGAGGAACGATGGTAGACACGGAACAAGCCATTGCGGGATGCAATCCTGCAATCGCCGCCATTCTTGACAAAGCTCTCACCGGCGGGGAAGTGAGCACCGCCGAAGGCGAGTTGCTGCTGACTGTCACAGGCAGCGAACTGGCGGCGCTCGCGGCCGTGGCCGATCATCTGCGCCGCGAGAAGCTGGGAGACCGGGTCACCTACGTCGTCAACCGCAACATCAATTTCACGAACGTGTGCGTCAAGCGCTGCGGCTTCTGCGCGTTCAGCCGAGGGCATCGCGCCGAGGAGGGCTACTTTCTTCCCGCGGATGAAGTGGTGCGCCGGGCGCGCGAGGCATGGGACCTGGGAGCAACCGAGGTATGCGTGCAGGCGGGCCTGCCGCCGCGCATGAAGGGATCGCTCCACATCGACTTGTGCCGCGCCATCAAGGCCGCAGTCCCGAATATCCACATCCACGGCTTCTCTCCGGAGGAGGTCAAGTACGGCTCGGAGCTTTCCGGCTGTACCGTCGAATATTACCTCGCCGCCCTCAAAGAAGCAGGCGTAGGCTCCCTGCCCGGAACTTCCGCCGAAATACTGGATGACCGCATCCGAAATATCATTTCCCCCGGCCGCATCTCCACCGCCGAATGGATTCGCGTGATCACCTGCGCCCACCGCCTGGGGATTCCCACTTCTTCCACCATCATGTACGGGCACATCGAATCCGCGCGCGACGCCGCCCAACACATCGGCCTGCTGCGGGATATCCAGAAGCAAACCGGCGGCTTCACGGAATTCGTTCCCCTGAGTTTCATTCATACCGAAGCTCCCATGTACCGGAAGTCGCTCGTCCCCGGCATCCGTGCGGGGGCCACCGAAGACGAGGTGCTGCGTATGTACGCAGTGGCGCGCCTGATGCTGCATGGCGCCATCCATCACGTGCAGGCGAGTTGGGTGAAACAGGGCGTTCACATGGCGCAACGCTGCCTCGGCGCCGGCGCCGACGACCTGGGCGGCACGCTCCTCAACGAGAGCATCTCCACCGCCGCGGGCGCGGCCCATGGCCATTTTCTGCGCCCCGCCGAAATGCGAAATCTCATCCGGGGCGCGGACCGCAAGCCCGCCCAGCGCTCCACCACCTACCAACTCATCCGGGAATTCGAGCGCGAACCGGATGCGCCGGAGTCCCTTGATGCCGTCGCCTCGGAAGAACGATTCGGCTCCTACGCCTCGCTCATTTCCTCCGCTGAGTTTCGCTTTGTGCGGAAGGCGCCTTAGCCCGGGCATGTTATATTGCGCACAGGAGAACCCATCATGGCAGAAGTGATTCCCGACAAATATCTGGATCTGTTCCGGAAGAAGGCATTCGCCAGTCTCGCAACCGTGATGCCCGATGGCAGGCCGCAAGTGACGCCGGTGTGGTGTGACTACGACGGCTCGCATGTCATCGTGAACTCGGCCAAGGGCCGGCGGAAAGACCTGAACATGCGCGCCGAGCCGCGGGTTTCGCTGGCAATCATCGATCCTGACAACCCCTACCGCTATCTGGAAGTCCGCGGCCAGGTAACCGAGATCACCGAGGCGGGCGCCGACGACCACATCGACAAGATGGCGAAAAAATACCTGAATGCCGATAAATACCCAAACCGCCGCGCCGGTGAAGTACGCGTGATTTACAAGATCAGGCCGGAACACTGCACTTCCATGGGATAAGCTCCCGGCTCCGGCGGCCCATGCCGTGGTGGTATGATGGCCAACCGGAAAGAAGGAGCCGGAGCGATTGCCAGAGGCGAAAAACGAAGAGTGGCGGGGTAAGGTCGGCAAGATGTCCGAAGAGGAACTGGCCCGGTTTCTCGCGGGCAACCCCTTTTGCAGATTCGGGTGTCTTGATGAGGATGGGTGGCCTTACGTGGTGCCCTGCTGGTTTGAATACAGCGACGGCGGGTTCTACATTGTGCCGCGCGCCAAGTCGGCATGGGCGCGAAACGTTCAGCGCGATGGCCGGGTGTTTCTCTGCATCGACGACACCACCATTTACAACAACCGGGTGCTGGTGAAAGGCGAAGCGACTGTTCTCGAAGAGCCGAACCTCGGAGGGCGGTGGGTGGAAATCGCCCGCCGCATGTCGCTGCGCTATCTCGGCGAGCACGGCCCGGAATACCTCGAGCCGACCCTCACCGAACCCCGGTGGCTGTTATTTGTTCGTCCCATCAAGATGACCACGTGGCATGGCGTCGATTGGGCCGAGCGCTACAAGCATTCCAAATGGTAGGTCCGCCATGAACACAACCCATCTTTCGAACCGCCGCGGATTTCTCACAAAGGGTCCCATGGCTTTGGCAGCCGCCGCGCAGGCCGGCGCGCAATCCCGCGTCGAGCCGCGCGCGCCATTTCGCATTGGCTGTCTGAATGTCCACAATTATTCACACTTACTGCCGCTGTGGGCGCCCTTGATGAATCCGCGCAAAGACAAGAAGGAAACCGCGATGACCGGCATGCGGATCACGCATTGCTGGGAAATCGACCCGGCGAAGTCCGCGGAGTTTGCCGGGATGTACGGCTGCGAGGCGGTGCGGAACTTCGACGATATGCTCGGCAAAGTCGATGGGATTATTTCCGGCGGGTATTTCGAGCACCCCTGGAACCACCGGTTGCACCAGCCCTATCTCGAAGCCGGCCTTCCCAACCTCATCAACCGGCCGTTTTCCAATTCGCTGGCCAAAGCCCGCAAAATGATCGACACCGCGAAGAAACATGGGGCCGCCATCCTCTGCCCCTCCGCCTACGAATATACTGAAGCCGCCGCGCAGGCCAAAGCTTGGGTGGCCGGAAAAAAGATACTTTGCTACAACGCAACAAATTCTTTTGACGAATACCCCACCCACGGCATTCACGGCATGTACATGATCCACCGCGCGATTGTCCAGGAAGGCAATCCCATCGTTTCGGTTACTTACCAGGCAAAGAACTGGTACACGCCGCCGGGGGTGATGACCTTCGAGCACGCGGGCAGTGACGGGAGCTCGTTCCTCGGCACGCTGCACCAGATTGCCGGCTCATGGGGCACTCTGCAGATCCACACGAAGGAAGCATACGGCGGGAAAGCGTTCGACATCCAGGGCGGCACCGGATTTCCGTTCCAGATCACCGAAGCCTGGGCCCCAACCATCTGGGCATACCAGCGAATGGCGCTCTATCACGAGATGCCCGAAAGCTTCGAGTCGATCCTCGAAAAGACACGCGTCTTCCTGGCGGGGTGGATGTCGGTGTTGAACGGAGGCAAAACCGTGCGCCCCGAAGAAGTCCCCGAGGATTGGGAGGCGCCTGTGGAACTGCCCTCGCGGTCCGGTGACCCCTACGTGGGTATGTTCAAAAAACTGTTCGGATAAGGAGCCTGCCGTCCGCATGCGACTTCTTGTTCTCGCCTGCCTCACAACTCCGGCCATCCTCGCGCAGACCTTTACCGTGGCCCAAGCCCTCGCGGGACGCGAGGCCTACCTCGGCAACTGCGCAAGCTGCCATCTCCCAAACCTGAGCGGCCGCAACGAAGCGCACCCGCTCGCTGGCGGGAACTTCATGAACGTCTGGCGCGGCCGCACAGCCACCCAACTCGCTCGCTACATGCAACAGACGATGCCGCCGGGAAACGCCGGCGGGCTGGGCGAGGAAACCTACGTCGCCATCGCGGCGTTCATCCTCGAAGCCAACGGCGCGCCTGCCGGCGCTGAACCGCTTGCCAGCAACAGCCGCCTGCGCATCGGCGATGTCGCGAACGGCCGGATGCCCGCGGCCTTGTTGGCGGCTCTCAACGATCCTTCCTCCGATCAGGCCGGGCTCTCCACCCGCGCGCGTCCGAAAGGCCACACGGTGCGAGGCGCCGTGAAGAACTTCCGTCCGGTAACCGGCGCCATGCTCCGCAATCCCGATCCGGCGGACTGGCTGATGATTCGCGGCAACTACCAGGCCTGGAGCTATAGTCCGCTCTCGCAAATCACCCTCGGGAACGTGAAAAATCTTCGCCTGAAATGGGTGTGGGCAATGAACGATGGCGGGGCAAACCAGCCCACTCCCATCGTCCATGACGGCATCATCTATCTTTCCAACACCAGCCACGCCATGCAGGCTCTCGACGGCCGCACCGGCGATCTGATCTGGGAAAACAATATCGGGCCGGAATCGGCGCGCGCGTATGGGGCCACGCGCGGCATCTCCATTTGGGGCGATAAGGTTTATCTCTCGGGCACGGACGCGAAGCTCCACGCGCTCGAGGCGCGGACGGGCCGCATTGTCTGGACAAGCGAAGTGGCGCCGGCCAAGCGCGGCTTCAGCAGCACCTCCGGCACCATCGTCATCAATGGCAAGATTCTTCAGGGTCTCACCGGCTGCGGGTCGTACAAAGAGGAACGCTGCTACATCAGCGCCTGGGACGCGCAAACCGGGGCGCTCGCGTGGAAGTTCAATACCATTGCTCACGACGGCGAACCGGGCGGCGACACGTGGGGTTCTCTGGGCAATCTCTTTCGCGCGGGCGGCGACACCTGGATCGCCGGCAGCTTCGATCCGGAATTGAACCGCACCTACTGGGGAGTTTCGCAAGCCAAGCCCTGGATGCGTGTCAGCCGCGGCTCGAAGATCGGAGACAAAGGGCTTTATACGAACTGCACGCTGGCGATCAATGCTGACACCGGCAAGCTCGATTGGTACTTCCAGCACGTACCCCAGGAGACCTTCGATCTGGACGAGGTCTTCGAGCGCGTACTGGTGGATGTGGACGGTCGCAAACTGGTGTTCTCCATCGGCAAGGCGGGCATCCTGTGGAAGTTGGACCGGGTCACCGGCCAGTATCTCGACCTGGTGGAGACGGTCTATCAAAATGCGTTCTCGGAGGTGGACCGCAAGACCGGCAAGCTGACCTATCGCGCCGACGTGCTGGAACAGAAATTCGGAGAATGGCTATTCGTCTGCCCCAGCACTCAAGGCGGGCACAACTGGCAGCCGATGAGCTACCACCCGCCGAGCGGGCAACTGATTCTTCCCCTCAGCCAGAGCTGCATGGAAATGTCGGCGCGCGAGGTGGAAATGAAAGCCGGGTCCGGAGGTGGCGCCGGCAACCGGCACTTCCTCGAGATGCCCGGCAGGAAAGGCCTGATCGGGAAACTCGCGGCGTACGATGTTCGCACCATGAAAGAGAAGTGGGCCGTGGAGCAGCGCGCCCCGTTTCTCACCGGTGTGCTGTCCACCGCGGGCGGCGTGGCCTTCGTGGGCGACCTCGATCGCTACTTCAAGGCATTCGACGT
>JADLBG010000050.1 GCA_020847895.1 Bryobacterales bacterium | reverse complement strand
GCCCACGGCATCCTCCAGTTTCGTCACCAATCCGGCCGGAGGAGCCGCGGAGGTCCAGGGGACACTGTTCAAATCCTCCTGCTTCAGCACCGAACCCGCGGGAACGGCCTTTGAAGCGGCAAGAATGGTGCCGCTAACGGCAGTGGCAACAGAAGCCGAGTTCAGCTTCCCCACAAACAATCCATAGAAGATGCCTGTGGAAACGATCGCCACAATGAAGGCTACTCCGAATAAGGGAACCAGGCTTTTTTTCTTAGTGGACACGTCGGCGCCTCTCGACACGCAACTTTGGCGTGTTATCCACTATCGGCAGATTGGGCCGGTTACGTTAGCGCCGAAACGGTTCCAGTTGTCAGGCTTCCACCGGTCCCGTCAGAGTGCGCCGTA
The DNA here is from genome assembly GCA_020847895.1 of Bryobacterales bacterium. Classification (GTDB taxonomy): domain Bacteria; phylum Acidobacteriota; class Terriglobia; order Bryobacterales; family Bryobacteraceae; genus CADEFT01. The sequence continues at coordinate 23,600 of JADLBG010000050.1, read as the reverse complement.
CCAGCCAGTCCATGAGGTAGAGCGTACCGGGCACCGCGGCGATGAAAAGCACCGCCGGCTGGCCCATCGGGATCAGGACCCCGAAGGCTGCCAGCGTAATGAGGGAGACGAGGGCTCCGGTCAATTCCTTGCGCCAGGCGAGGATCATGCCGGCACAGGCCGCGGTCAAGAGAAAGATTCCGCTCCATTCACGAAACTGCGTGGGGAAGGCTGACGGGCGGCTGAAGAGTTCGCCGGCCACGAACAGGATGTAAGTACCGGCGACGAAGATGGCGCTCAGCCGGGCCGTCCAGCGGAGCAGGAAGGGGACAAAAGTGGGCATACTTAGACCCTCCTAGGATCAGAATACACCTCTACGCGCTGTTGACAAGGGGGGACCGGAATGAATCAGAAAACAAAAAAGGGGCCACCTCGAGTGACCCCTCTTAGACGGCTTGCGGTGGCAGAAAAAGATGTTTCTCTAGCGGGCGCTGAGCTGGACGCCGGACATCTCGGGCGCATAAATGCGAACTTCCACACGGCGGCTGAGGCGGTTTCGGTCGCGTGCCGACATGCCGTCTGATTTCTCGACGGGCTGCTCGCCAAAGCCCATCAGTTGAATGCGGTAGAGCGGCACCTTTCCCTTGCTGACGAGGTACCGGGCGACGGCATCGGCGCGGCGGCGGCTCAGGCTCAGGTTATAGGATGGGTCCCCCACCGTATCGGTGAACCCTTCCACTTCGACGCGGAAGAACTTGCCCTGCGCTTTTGCGGCGATCTCATCAAGTTTTGCCATCTCCTCGGGGCTCAATGTCGCGCTGCCGAAGCGGAAGAGAACGCTGTCTTCGGCAACAACCTTCAGATTGCCGAGCTGGTCAATCTTCTGGCCGGCTTGCGTGGCAAGGCGGGTAGCTTCCTCAGCCTTCTGCCCGGCGTCGCCTGCCTTGCGGCCTGCATCGGCGGCGTGCTCATCGGCCTTGGCGGCATCCTGAAGCGCCTTGCCGGCACGGTCATCGGCGCTTTTGGCGATCTCATTGGCGTGGGAGATGCCAGTCTCGTGTTGCTCCTGTTTCTCTTCCACGGCGGAGAACTTGTCCGTGGTCTTCTTGTCGTTGTCGTTGATGCGGGTGGTGACCTTGGTATTCAGATCGTCCACCCTGTTGCGGACGTAGCGCCGGGTAGCGCAACCGGAAGCTCCCAGAAAAGACACAGCAAGGGCACTGAACATCACTCTTTGCATCGCAACCGAATATGTCATAACCAAACTCCTCTGAAACGAGGGGAGCAATTCGCTCGCCAATAGCGCGCGGGCAGCCGGCCGCGCATGCGTGTCCTCATGCACGGCGTTCTTCAAGACGAAGACTTGCTTAGAGATACATCACGCCATAAGGGTCCGTGCAAGACACAGACACCGCAACCCCATGGTATAGGGCGGCGTCAGCCGATGCAGCAAATATTTCTTTGTGTCGCGGTAGCTCTTACAAGGCGAGGACTCAGCCCGCGCCCGCTACGGCGCTCTCCTCGCGGAACGTGCAGGATGCCTTGAGGAAGTCGCGGTTGCGGCGCGCGATAAACTCGAGGCGGATGTGTTTGGGGCACACAGCTTCACATTCGCCGATGTTCGTACAGCCTCCGAACAACTCGTGATTGGCGGCGGCGACCATTTTAAGGGCGCGCTCCTTACGCTCGGGCTGTCCCTGCGGCAACAGACCGAGGTGGCTGACCTTCGCGGAGAGGAACAGCGCGGCGGAAGCATTAGGGCAGGCGGCGACGCAAGCGCCGCAGCCAATGCATTGGGCGGCGTCCATGGCCACATCGGCGTCCTTTTTCGGAACCAGGATCGCATTGGCGTCCTGCGCCGAACCGGTAGCGGCGGAAACATAGCCGCCGGCGGCGATGATGCGGTCAAACGCGCCGCGATCGACAAGGAGATCCTTGACTACGGGAAAGGCCGCGGCGCGCCAGGGCTCGAGGTAGAGTTCGTCGCCGTCCTTGAAATGGCGCATGTGAAGCTGGCATACGGTAGTGCCGGGCATCGGACCGTGCGCCACGCCGTTGATCATGAAGCCGCAGGCGCCGCAGATTCCCTCGCGGCAGTCATGGTCAAAAGCCACCGGCTCCTCGCCGTTCTCGATCAACGATTCGTTGAGCACGTCGAGCATCTCAAGGAACGACATGTGCTCATTGGCGTCCACTTCATAGCGGACCATGCGCCCCGGGGAAGCGGCGTTCTTCTGGCGCCACACGTGTAGCTTGAGTCTCATGGTTACTTGTAGCTCCTCTGGGCGAGATGGACATGTTCGAAGGAGAGAGTCTCCTTGTGCAGGGCAGGCTTCTGTCCGAGGCCGGCGTACTCCCACGCGGCGGCGTAGCAATACTCATCATCGTTGCGCAGGGCTTCGCCCTCCGGCGTCTGGTATTCCTCGCGGAAATGACCGCCGCAGGATTCGTTTCGTTCGAAGGCGTCGAGGCACAACAGTTGCGCCAGTTCGAAGAAATCGGCGACGCGGCCGGCTTTCTCGAGAGACTGGTTCAACTCCCCGCCATCGCCCACGACGTTTACGTTCCGCAAGTATTCCTGGCGCAGCTCCGCAATCTTGCCCATGGCGTGTTGCAGGCCCCGGGCGTTGCGCGCCATGCCGCAGTCTTCCCACAGCAGTTTTCCCAACTCGCGGTGGAAGGAATCGACGGTGCGCTTTCCCTTGATGGACAACAGGAGATTGATCTGCTCGTTGACCTCGTTTTCGGCGCGGCGAACTTCCTGGTGGTTCGAGTCGATTTTGTCGAGTTTGGCGGTGGCCAGGTAATCTCCGATGGTGAAGGGGATGATGAAGTAGCCGTCGGCGAGGCCCTGCATGAGCGCGCTCGCGCCGAGGCGATTGGCGCCGTGATCGGAGAAGTTTGCTTCGCCCAGCACGAAGAGGCCGGGGATGGTGCTCATGAGGCGGTAATCCACCCACAGGCCGCCCATTGTGTAATGGATGGCGGGGAAGATGCGCATGGGGACGGAATAGGGGTCCTCTCCGGTGATGCGCTCGTACATCTCGAACAGATTTCCGTAGCGTTCTTCCACCACATGGCGGCCCAGGCGGCGGACGGCATCGCCGAAATCGAGATACACACCCAGGCCCGTCTTGCCGACGCCGCGGCGTTCGTCACAGACGGCTTTCGCGGCGCGGGAGGCGACGTCCCGGGGCACGAGGTTGCCGAAGCTCGGGTAGCGGCGCTCGAGGTAATAATCGCGTTCGTCTTCGGAAATCTGGCCGGGCGGACGGGAGTCGCCGCCTTGCTTCGGCACCCAGATGCGGCCGTCGTTGCGCAGCGATTCGCTCATCAGGGTGAGTTTGGACTGGTAGTCGCCCGAAACAGGAATGCAGGTAGGGTGGATCTGTGTGAAGCAGGGATTGGCCATGAGGGCTCCCTTGCGGTAGGCGCGCCAGATGGCGGTGGCGTTCGAGCCTTTGGCGTTGGTGGAAAGATAGAAGACGTTGCCGTATCCGCCGGTGGCGAGAACGACGGCATCGGCCAGGTGAGTGTCGATCTTGCCGGTCACCAGATTGCGCGTCACAATGCCGCGCGCCTTGCCGTCAATGACGATGAGCTCGAGCATCTCATGGCGCGGGAACATGGTCACGCGGCCGGCGTTCACCTGCCGCTCGAGCGCCTGGTAGCAGCCGAGCAGCAATTGCTGGCCGGTCTGTCCACGGGCATAGAATGTACGGGAAACCTGGGCACCGCCGAAGGAGCGGTTGGCGAGCAGCCCGCCGTATTCGCGGGCGAACGGCACACCCTGGGCCACGCACTGGTCAATGATGTTCACGCTGATCTGCGCCAGGCGGTAGACGTTGGCCTCGCGGGCGCGGAAATCGCCGCCCTTCACGGTGTCATAGAAGAGGCGGTAGATGGAATCGCCGTCGTTCTGGTAGTTCTTGGCGGCATTGATGCCGCCTTGCGCGGCGATGGAGTGGGCGCGGCGCGGCGAATCCTGAAAGCAGAAGCACCTTACGTTGTAACCGAGTTCGCCCATGGTGGCCGCGGCGGCTCCGCCGGCCAGGCCGGAGCCGACGACAATCACCGTGAACTTCCGCTTGTTGGCGGGATTCACCAGCTTCATTTCGAACTTACAGTTGTCCCACTTCTGTTCGATGGGACCGGAGGGGATGCGGGAGTCGAGCTTCATTGGCTTATTTGAGAATTCCGAGCATGACCGACACGGGGATGGAGATGTTGCCGATGACGAGAGCAGCGGCGGCAATGACGGCCAGCTTCTTGAGCAGGGGGGTGTACCTGGGGTGGCTGATGCCCACGCTCTGGAACATGCTCCAGACGCCGTGGTAGAGATGGCTCCCCAGCATCAGCATGGCGATGATGTAGACGATGGAGGCGGGGATGAAGGAGAAGCCCACAATCACGTTGTGATAGACCTCGCCTTCGCGGAATTCCGGACCGAGCGCCTGTCCCGTGGTGAAGTGCAGGATGTGGTAGATGATGAAGGCGAGCAGAATGGGACCGCTCCAGTACATGGTTCGGGAAGCGTAGGTGGTGCCGGCGCTGGCCCACTTCACATAAGCCCGCGGCCGCGCCCTGCGGGCGCGCAGCCCCAGTTGCGTGGCGGCGATGATGTGCAGGAGGACGCTCACCAGGAGCACGAGGCGCACGCCCCACAGCAGCGCCGGGAGACTCTTCAGGGCATGCGCGTAGTGGTCGAGTTTTTCCGGTCCGAGATAGATCTGCAGGTTGCCGATCATGTGGCCGACGACGAACAGGAACAGGATGGCCCCGGTAACGGCCATTACCACCTTCTTGCCGACGGTGGATTCCCAGAACCCGATGTGGCTGGATGTTTTGCCCGCAAGGGCGGCTGACGCTGTGCTCATAAAGTAAAGGTAAACAGCAGGGGCAAACTCTCTGTTCCCCTGGCTGTTGGATGAAGGTTCAAGCTTTATTGTAGAAATTTTTGCACCGGGATGGGCGGCATTCGGATGCCGGGGCGTGGTGGAATAGGGAAGATGATCCGGTTGCTTGTTTTCCTGTTTACCGCATTGACACTGGCCGCGGCGGATGGCCGCATTTATTACCTTCTATGGTTCGACACGGAGGATTACATCGAGCCGGCGGCCGATGACGCCGCGCTGCGCATCGCCACCGATCTGGAGAAACTCGGCGTACGGGCCACGTTCAAGGTGGTGGGCGAAAAGGCGCGTGTGCTCGAAGCGCGCGGGCGCACGGACGTCATTCGCGCGCTCTCCCAGCACGACATCGGCTATCACGCGGAGAATCACAGCATCCCGCCGAGCCCGGCGGTCTATCTTCAGCCGCTGGGCTTGCTCGAGGGGGCGGCGGAGTTCCAGCGCCGCGAGGGCCGGGGAGTGGAAGATATCCGGCGGATTTTTGGAGTCACTCCGAGTTGCTACGGCCAGCCGGGTTCATCCTGGGGGCCACAGAGCAATATCGCCCTGCGCCGGCTCGGCATTCCCGCATATATGGATGAAGGCTCCCAGGCCGGCTATGGGAACCAGCCCTTCTGGTACATGGGCATGCTGTATGTGTTCCGGCTTGGACCCTATACCATACGGGCCGATCTCAACGACCCGTCGAAGCTGCCGGGCACGTACAAGCGGTTTGACGACGCGGTGGCTGAGTTGCGGGCCAAGGGCGGCGGCGTCATCCACACGTATTACCACCCGACGGAATTCGTCACCACGGAATTCTGGGATGCGGTGAACTTTCCGCACGGCCGGTACCGGGCGGCCTCCGATTACCAGCGGCCGAAACCGCGCACACGCGAGGCCGCGGAGCAGGCGCACCGTATATTGGTGAACTTCGTGACTCACGTCAAGCAGACGCCCGGAGTCACTATCATCACGGCGCGCCAGTTGCCGCAGGTGTTCGAGGACCCCAACCCCGCGGTGGACGTGCCCGCCATCCGGAAGCAACTGGCCGAGAGCATCGACATTCGCGGCGCGGCCTCCGCCGCGGATCAGTTGCTGGCGCTGCTCGGATTCCAGCGTATGTATGTGGATGGCCCGGCCGAGCGCGGCGTGACCACCATCCGCGCCACATCCATTCATCGCGACCTGTTCGAGCGCGGCAAGGCCGATGCCGTGGGCTACATCGAACGCCACCGCCGGCTGCCTTCGCATGTCTGGTTCGGAGACGAGCGGCTCTCGCTTGCGGACTTCACCGCCACATTGGCCGGGGACGACGGCGGCGCCACGGTCGCCGTGCGGAAGGGGAATATGGCCTTCGAGCGTTACATCGCCACGGACGGGAAACGTTCGTTCAACTGGGCTATTCACCCCGAGGACTTTGACGGCTCGGCGTTGCTTGAAATGGGCCGTTTGCAAGCCTGGACGTTGAAGCCCGCGCGCCTGAAATGAGGAGCAAACCGGCGGCGTTGCTGGCGGCGCTGGCGCTCGGCGCGTGCGGGGCCAGACGGCAAGAAAGCATCCGCCTGGGGATTGCGGCCCAGCAATCCGTTTCGCAAATTCCGGTCTACCTGGCGGCGCAGCTCGGCCTTTACCGAAAGAATGGACTCAGGGTGGAACTGGCGGAGTTTCCGGGGGCGTCGAAGGGGATGGAGGCGCTGCTTGGCGGCAGTGTGGACGTGCTGTCCGGGTATTACACGCAAGCTCTGGCGGTGCGCGCCAAGGGGCGGCGCATCGACGTATTTCTCGGTTGCTTCGATTCGCTGCTGGTGGCGCTGGCTGTGGCTCCGGCGGCGGCGGAGCGCGTGCGCCGCATCGAGGATCTGCGCGGGGCCAAGGTGGGAGTGACCACGCCCGGTTCGGCCACGCACCAGTTCGTGGATTTTCTGCTGCGGCGGCATGGCCTTGCGCCTTCCGAGGTGAAGGCGGTGGCGATTGGAACCGCCGCCCGCGGCGCCGCCGCCATGGAGCGCGGCATGGTGGACGCGGGAGTAGTGACCGATTTCACCATCCGTTACCTGGAACGCCGCTTCGGCAAACTCCGCCTGCTGGCAGACACGCGCACGCGCGAAGGCGTTCTCGAGGCGCACGGGGTGAGCGCGTTTCCCGGCACTGTGCTGATGGCGGATTCCTCCTGGATCGACAGCCACCCGGATGAGGCGCGCCGTCTCGCCCGCGCGGTGTGGGAAGCCGTCCTCTGGATGCGCGCGCATTCCGTGGAGGAGATTGTGGCGAAGATGCCCGCGAGCCACTACGGGCAGGACCGCGAAGCTTATTACGACGCCGTGCGCCTGGCCGTGCCCATGCTCTCGACCAGGGCAACCATCGGCGCGGCATCCCATCAGGCGGCGGTGGAATTCCTTGGAGCGTCCGGCATGGAGACGGCCTTTCGCGACGTGGGAGTGAGATAATCGAAGGCCGATGCGCCGCTGCCTGCTGATCATCGCGCTTTCGAGCCTGTTCGGATGCGCCCATCGAGAAAAAGACTCTACAATCCGAATTGCGGTGGGCGGCCAGTCTCAACTGGTCTATCTGCCGGCAACGCTTGCGGGGCAGCTTCACCTTTATGAGAAGGAAGGGTTGCAGGTGGCGTTGTCTGATTTTCCCGGCGGGTCAAAGGCGCTGGAGGCTCTGCTCGGCGGCAGCGCCGACGTGGTCTGCGGCTACTTTGATCATGTGATCCAACTGAACGCGCAGGGCCGCCATTTGAAGGCATTTGTGACGATGCAGCGATTCCCCGGTCTCGCCTTGGTGGCGTCGCCCGCCGCTTCGCGGAAGGTCCACACTCTGGCCGATCTGCGCGGCGCGGTGGTAGGCGTGTCCGCTCCGGGATCCTCGACGGATCTGCTTCTCAAATACCTGCTGAGCCGCAACGGCGTCGATCCGGGGACGGTGAGCGTCACGGGCATCGGCATGTCGGCGGGTTCGGTTGCCGCCATGGAGCACGGCAAAGTGGACGCCGCCATCATGGCTGATCCGGCCATCTCGATCCTCGAGAGGCGCACGGGACGTCCGCTGGTTCTGCTGGCCGACACGCGAACCGAAGAGGGCGTGAAGCAGGTTTTCGGGACGGCGCAGTATCCGGCGGCGGTCCTCTATTCGACGGAGGAGTGGATTACGGGCAACCCCGGCGCCGTCGCGCGCCTGACGCGCGCCATCCGCCAGACGCTCGCCTTCATCCAGAGTTCGCCGGGGGAAGTGGCGGCGCGCATGCCGGCGTCGTTTCAGGGCGACGATCCTACTTTATATGCGCAGACGGTGCGGGCGGCGTTGCCGATGTATTCCATCGATGGGCGGATGCCACCCGACGGACCCGAAATTGTGCGCAAAGTGCTCTCGGTCTCGCTCGCGAAAGTGCGTGAGGCGAGATTCGATTCGAACGCTGCGTTTGTTTGGAAATCCGCTGAATGAAAGGACGCCGCTCTGTGGCATGATGTCAGAAATGGAAAGTGAACTGCCGAAGCCGATCAAACGGGTGTTGCGCGACTTGGCGGACCGGGCTCACGAGGTGGCCCTCAGGAAGGCCTTGTCCGATCTGGGAAACGACTTTGACCTCTGGCGGCAGGGGGATATCGATTCATTCGAACTCGCGCACCGGATCCACCGCTTCCACCAGGGGCCGGACCGCCAGATCCACCTGCGGTATACGCGCAGCGTGGATCTTCCCTACCTGATCGTACAAAGCGTCCGGGAAGGACTGATCGATCGAGACTCCATCCCGGAGGACGCCATGCCGTATCTCGAGAGCGCCTTCGCTCTGTTTCACGAACTGGACCGCAGAGAACCGGCCGGAAGTTGAGGTTTGGTCAGTCTTCCACGGCGATGGTCGGTCCGGCGTGGGCGGCGGCTTCCATGGTGCGCGCTATCACCTGTTCGGCAAGCTCGAAGAAGGGCGCGGCGGCGGGGGAATCCTTTCCCAACAGGGCCACGGGCTTGCCGGCATCGCCCCCGGCGCGGATTTCCGGCACCAGGGGGAGTTCCGCGAGCAGCGGAATCTGCATCTGCACGGCCGTATGCCGGCCTCCGCCTTCGCCAAACACATCGATACGCTCGCCGGACCGCGGAGCAATGAGGTAGCTCATGTTCTCCACCAGGCCGAGCAGTTCCACGCGCAGTTGACGGAACATCATCACGGCCTTGCGCGCGTCCTCGAGGGCCACCTCGGACGGCGTGGTAACGACGATGGCTCCGGTGATGGCGGTGCTCTGCGCAAGGGACAGCGCCACATCTCCGGTGCCCGGAGGCAGGTCCACAATGAGATAGTCGAGGCTTCCCCATTCCACGTTGTTGATGAACTGACTCATCACGCTGTGCAGCATGGGGCCGCGCCAGATGACGGGTTTGTCGCCCGGGTTCAAAAAGCCCATCGACATCAATTTGAGGCCGTTTTTTTCAATGGGGCGGATGCGGTCGCCATTGGCTCGGGGCGGTTCGTTGACCCCCATCATGCGCGGCACGTTCGGCCCGTAGACATCGGCATCGAGCAGGCCGACATTGTTGCCGAGCGACTTGAGCGCCAGCGCGAGGTTGACGGCGACGGTGGTTTTTCCCACGCCACCCTTCCCTGACCCCACGGTAATCAGATACTTCACGCCCGGCACAGGGGGCTTCGGCATTTCCATATTCGGAGGATGACCCATAATCCTCCAGGTTACCGCGAAGCCGCGAGCGCATCCCATTCCCTGGAAGCGCGCTGTTCGAGCGCCGGGACATCCTGTGCGAGGATGTACCCTTCGGAAGCGAGCGCACCGGCAGCGGCCTTGATCCTGGCGAGATACTCCTGCCTGGAGGAGTAGCGCTCCTCGATGGAGGGCCGCGGATCATGCCGTTTCTCGCGCTCGGCTCTGGTGGGGGCGAAGGCGAAGAAGGAGCCCACCATGTTGAAGAGTTCGGTGGGATTTCCGATGGAGGCCGCGCGCAGGTTCCAGCCGGTGAACGTGCCGAGCGGGACCTGAATTTCCGGCAGCCGGACGCCGGCGGTTTCATTGCCGTCCGCATCCACTTGCGGCAGCAGCGTGGGGAACACCTTGCCGAGTTTCGGCGGCTCATAAGAGACGATGCCGTAGCCGCGGAATTCCGGGCCGTAGTTGGCGCGCCAGGCGCGCTCGTAGCTCTTGGGCGGCGTCACGCCCGGAAGTTTCGGGAAGCGCACTTGCGAGGGAGCGGCAAGTTGCTGCCGCGAGAGGAGCGGGATTTGCGACGGCGGCGGCTCTTTGCCGTCTTTCACCCACGCGCACATTGCCGCCATAAGGCCGCGCATGATGTAACGGTAGTCGTTCGGGTTGGGCTGGTACTGCGTGTTTCCCTGCCTGGGGGGAAATGAGCCCGGGCCGTGCTGCGTGCCGGTGAGAAAATAGGCCCGCGAGTCCTTCGAGAGCCCCATGTCGGAGGCGCCGTCAATCGAAGTGTGAATCAAGGCGGCGGCGCGGCCCCAGTATTCATACGACCCGTTGGTGTAGAAGATTTTCGGCTCCACGTTATCGCGCACGGCCTTGACGAGCAGGCCGTCGGTGAGCCCGGTTTCGGGATCCGTCTGCGGCTCATCCGTGAAGGGAAAGATGTCCGTGGGATAGAGCAGGTTCAGAAAGGGATGAGCGTCGCGCGACGGCTGGGCGAAGCGATGATTGAAGCTGCCAAGCCCGCCGCCCGCCACGTGCGCCCAGACGCCGTCGAACACCTTGCGGTTCTTCTCGTCGCGATTGAAGCCGTGATAAAGAAAGGTGCGCAGGAAACGGCCGCTCTGCGAGGTGCCGAAGCCGATGGCGCGTTTCAGATAGCGGGACTGGTCGCCCAGCAGGATCGTCGAATCGTTTTCGTACTTGAGGAAAGAGATCAGATCGCGGATGGCTGCCGGGCCGAGGCCGACCACTGTCGGATCCTTGGCGGTGTACACCACCTCGTAGATCTTGCCGGGGATATAGCCGGTGGAAAGATAGACGCGGCCGTTATCGGGAACCACCTTGCCGTTTTCCTCGCGCGCGAAGCGCCACTCGGAACGCGGGATGGGGTGACGGGGGGAGTCGGGGTGATCCTGGATGGTGAGTTGATTGGCGGGGTCATCGGGATCCGCCACGGGGTAAGGGATGTGCGTGTTGCGGTCGCCGAGGGAGTAGGTTTTCACGGGCGCATCGACAATCCACTGTGAGCGCACGGGTCCGGTGATGGTCTGGCCGTTCAACTTCACCACCGGGGCGAACAGACGCATCAGGTCGTCATTGAGCGGCACGTCCGCCTGCCATCCCACCCATACCAGCGTGTAGCCCTGCTTGAGCAGATAGCCGTCTCCGAAATCGCCTTCCTGGCTCGGGTTCCCGGTGGAGGCGGCGAAATCGAACATGGAGAGCATGCCCTTGTGCCCGCGATTACTCACCTCGAACAGGATGACTCCGTTGCCTTTGGCCGGGTCGCGCGGTTTGAGGACGAACAGGTCGGCGGCAAACTCGACCAGGCCGTTTTCGTTGCGGGGAGCGTTGGAAAGATCGCGGATGATGGTGTTGGCGGGGTTTCCGGGATCAATGGCGAAGTGCGCCTTGGCGACGATGCGCTCGTAGGCGTCACCGGGGATGTCGGTGCGGTCAATGAGATAGATGTGGGTGACGGCGGCCGGGCAGGCGGGGAGAAGGGCGAAGGTGAGGGCGAGGAGACGGGGTATAGAAGACGTGTGGATCCGGCGGGCTCCGCTCGATTCCGAAGACGGCTCGGCCGGAGGTCTTTTCGCTCGCAGTGGGTCTATTGTTGGGCCTGTCGGAGAGAACACGCCGTAGCATAACACATCAGTTCGAACAGCCTCCATCAGCCGGGACGCCTCATCCCCATCGCGTGGCCAGCGCCCTGCCGCCCGCGGCTACGCTGCGGAAGCCCGCCAGACGCACTTCATCCTTGCCGGCGTAGGACAGCAGGCACATCAGGCCTGAATCATGCATCCGCTCCATCGCAGTTTCCGACAACAGCGTCTCGGCGCAGGGCGTCATCTTCGCTTCGCCGTCCTGCTTGTACACATGCATCGGCAGACGGTGCAAGCTGAGGATTTCATCCCCGGCCATGCCCCACCCGAATTCGGCGAACATCTGTCCCAACAGGTAGGCGCAAACGAACGCCGGGTTGCCCCAGAGGTAGTCTTCGTGGTTGGGAACCGCCTCCATCTCCTCGAAGGCGAACAGTTCGGTGGATTCGCTCGTCTTGCCGTAGGGCATGCGCAGGAGGAATCGCGGCGCAATCAATCCCAGGTGCCGCGCTTCCGGCAGGGAGCGGATCAGGTGCCATCCCTCCAGGTCAGCGCCGGGCTTCCAATCCTGCGGGTACGGAGCCCTGGCCAGCGAGTCGCAGCCGAGCAACTGTGGTTTCCCGTATGCGAGAAACGGCGCGCCCGCCTGCCGGGCCATCATGCCGATGCGAGCGAGCAAATTGAGGTCTTTCATGTCCGGGCCGAAGGCATAGGCTCCCACCAGCAGCGCCCAGGGGTGTGCGCCGGGGGTCCGCACCGTCTGTTCCACCAACACTTTGTAGAGAGCCGTGCCGCGCAGATCTTCGGTTGCGGCGATGTCCGCTTCCACTTCCTCCCTCGAGATGTCGAGCAGGTAGACCTTGAGCATGGGACCGGTCTCCAACTCCTTGATAAGGAAGAACAAGGCGCGCCATGCGGATTCGAGCGCCTGGTAGGAAGAGTGGTGGAGAATCCCGCGCATCGCGGCGCCCGTGGCCGCGTCCACCTGCTCGATGACTTCTTTCTTTTTCGGATCAGGCTTCGGCGTAAGGTGCGGCGCCACCAGCGACCGCAGGTAGCGCTCCATCGGGTCGTAGGACCGCGTTGTTCCGATGCCGCGCTCTTCGGTGGCCTGCATCGCCTGTTCGAGCAGGCTGCCCCCTAACAGCGATGCCCCCGCGGCCTGTTGGGTCATCGGAGGCGGGGGCGGTTCGGCGGGTTTCTTTTCCGCCGCGCTGATCCCTAACTCCCGCGCCGCCGCCGCGAAGGTGGCCGGGTCGTCCAATTGGTCGCGCAATTCCCGTAATTTCCGGAAAAGCGGCAGTTTCTGAAACAGACGGTCGGGGTGAAAATCGTCCAGTTCGTGGAACCGGATGTCCAGGCCGGCGCCACCCTCCAGCGGAATTCTCAGTTGGACTTCGAGGCTGTCCAGCACGTCCTCGAAGTTGTCGCGATCGACGGAAACCGGTTTTCGCGGCCCCGCCGTTTTGATGCCGCGGCTTGCACGGCCGGTGAAATCCCCCATCACGAGGATCCGGAAGGGAGTCTCCCGGTCCGGCCGCTCCGGTCCTTTGTCTGCCTGTGTTTGTGGATGACCTGGATCCACTTCCAGTTGGAACTCGGCGTAGGAAGTCTTCGGCATGCTTCGATGATTATACGCCGGAATCCATAAATAGAGTCACCACATGTTGTCCGGGAGGCAACACCAACACCCATTCCTCGCCGAACACCCAGATCTTCGGTTCCACCTCCCGCCCATCCACCTGGAGTCTCCTTGGCGTCCGGTTGAGGATGGCGAGGGCCCGTGTGGCGCTCTCGTAGGCCAGTTCCAGAGTGGTTCCCTCCACGCGGGCGCTTTTCAACTCCGCATTCAGGTCGAGCAATAGCACGGGCGGATCTTCGCCGCCGGCTTCCACCACGTGCTCCCCCGCGGGAAGCCACACCGTTCCCTGGCTCACCACCGGCCACGGCGCTCCATCAACCCTCGCCGGACCCTGCCACTTCACGCCCCCGCTTGCGGCGAGATTCACGGCCGCCCTGCGCTGCTCCAGCCGCAGAGCCTTCACCACCGTGGTCGCGGGCCCGGCCAGGGGCCAATCCGTTTTGCGCAGGGAATTTTCGAAATACAGCGTGACTCGCGGGAATGCCTGCGCGGCCAGGTGGAGTTCGCGGAGCAACTCCACGCCCGTCTGCTGCCGGGTGGGATAGACGTCCTGGTAGCGGTCCACCACGTTGATATCAATCGCCAGCCTCCCCGGCTTACTCACCAGCGGGGCATATTCGGCGGCCAGTTTCGGGTAGCGTTCCGGACCCATGTTCCAGGCCGTAGCCGGATCCTCCACCAGAAACGTGAAGTCCTGTTTGTCGAGCAACGGCAGCAGGCGGCGCGCATCCGCGCCGATGCGGTCTCGCGTTCCCGGATCGAGCAGGTTATCGACGTGCGTCAGCACCAGGTCCAGGTGCGGCAACTCCTTTCGCATCCGCCCGATTTCCGCCATCCACCCGCGCTCGATGCGGTCGGCCAGTTCTACCCGGTAGTCGAGAAACTGCTTGAGCCCGGCGGCGTTTTTCTGCCAATATCTCTCGCTGTCCGGGCGGAACAGATCCGCCGGATCGAACCCCGCCCCTTCGCGAAATTCCTTTCGAACATCGGGATTCATTGGGGTAAACCGCGACGGGTTGGCATGCCCTTCGAGCGATTCGAAATATAACTCCGCCAGATTGACGCCATCCCAATCGAAGCGCCGGAGCAGGTCTTCGATGCCCTGCCTCACCGCCTGGGCGCAATCGGGGTTCCGCAGGTTCATCAGCTTGCGCCAGTCGAGATGGGCGTCCGTGCCGAGGGCCGTCTTTTCCCGCCATTCCGGATGCGCCTCCCAGAACCGTTCGCTGACGTGCGGCAATTCGAGCCATGCGTACACCAGAATGGCGTTGCGGTGGCACGCCCCGATGAGGCGCCGCAGATACGCGTCGCGCTGCTCGTCACCCTCGAAGTAATGCCAGGCGGCAATGTGCAGCGCCGCGATGCCGTTTCTCCGCCAGAGCTTCGCCATGTAGTCCGGATCCACACGCATGCGGTAGGAGGTGTCCAGAAACACCCACAGCCGCTTGCTGGTCAGGGGCGGCTCCAGCCCCAGGTCCCGCAGCGATTGAAGCAGGTAGGGAAAACGTTCCCTGCCGCCCGGCCCCGGATTCGCGGCAATCCACAGCACCGCGCCCGTGCTCTTGCGCATTCCCGCAACCAGGGGAGCGCCTGTCCAGCGCTCATGGGCGTAGACGGTTGCTTCGCGCGGCACTTCGAACACCGGCACCTCCGCCGCCTGCTCCCACACCACCTGGACTTTCGGGTCATGCCGGTCCACCAGGCTCCTTACCGTCACCCGCTTCGGGCCGGCATGAAATCCCAGGCTCTCCGCCGCCTTCGACTCTCCCTCGAGGATCACGTAGTAACCGCGCATGAGGCGCAGTGTGAGGTCCGCGGGTTCCATCCCGCCCGATTCCGAAGGAAGAATCACGGGCGCGCCTGTATCCGGCGCCAGGTTCACGGACGAAAGAATGGTGTGCCAGGCCGCATTGTCCCCGGCGGCAGCGACGCACCATCCGGCAGAGGCCAACCCGAGCAACAGCGCCATCAACGACACCGGCGCCCGGCTAGCGGCTGACGGCATACCACACCCCGGCGCGCACATCGTAATACACCGGCCCCCGCGGATAACCATCCATCAGATATCGGCCCCGCAGCACATCCACTGACCAAACCATCGACGGAGGCATCCACCGCACCCGGAACCGCACCCCCGGTCCTGTATCGAAGAAATTCGCCCACACTTCGCGGTTGCGATCCACCGTGAGGTTCGCATTCCATGCCACCTGCCATTGGAGCCCGCCCAGACGCGGCATGGTGAACCCCGCCTTGTTCTGCGAATACACGAGCGTATCCCAGCGGAACCGGCTCAACGTCACCACATCGGCATTCGTCTGCACGAACCACCCCGCGGCCTCCGACCCGATCCCGTGCCCGAGCGCATGCCCGTGGGACACGCCGCCGCGGTAGTCCGGGATCATCCTCCCCACGTCCGTCCGCTCCCGGTAGCGGACCGCGTTGCCCGCCTCGGCCCATCCCATCAGCCCTTTCCAGGGCTTCGTCGCCACGCCAACTCCGCCGATGAACGAGCTTTCGGAAAGATACTGCGGATTCAGCGAACCCGCCGCGTGCTGCGAATCTCCCACGAAGCGAACCGACAAGTAAGGGTGGAACGGCAGCTTCCCGATCCGGATCTCCGTCTTCAACTGCCCGTAGGTAAAACCTTCGTGCCATCGGGAAGAGAACACCGGCAGCACCCAGACGGTGGTCCGGAACCGCTCGAGCGCAGGTTTCAGATTGTGGTAGGCCTGCTCCGCCTCTGCCTTCTGCTGTCTGTCGGTGCTGTTGCGCGCCATCTCGAAATAGCGAATGGCCTCGTCGTCCCGGTGCAGCATGTTGTATGTCCGGCCGAGCTTCAGGTTCACCTCGTGATCCCGCGGGTTTTCCTCGTGCGCCGCCAGATAATAGCGCTCGGCGTCCTTCATGTACCCCTGCTCGTAGCTGCGGTCCCCCATCAGCTTGTTGCCGCGGGAATGGACGGCCGCGCGCGGCTTCAGCCCCTTGGCGTTCATCGCATCCCGCACCCGCCTGGCCAGCGCCTCGTCCTTGCCCAGCAAGACTTTCTCGAGCAGCGGCAGCGCCCCGGCGGCGTCGTTTCTCTCGAGCCGCATCATCCCCAACTGCGCGAGCGACAATAGATCGTCCGGCGCAATCTCGAGCAGCCGTGCGAACTCCGCCTCCGCTTCCGCCGGCTTGTGCACCGCCAGCCACAGAAACGCGAGTTCGCGGCGCAATTCCACATTCGCCCGGTCGAGTTCAATCGCCTTCCGGAACTCGGATGCATAGGGGTAACGAGCGGGCAGAAACTCCCGCGCCTGCTCGGCCGCCCGCGGATTGTTTCCGCGCGAGGCGGCCAGCCACGCCGCCAGCGCGCCTTCTTCGTCCCCCGCGAGGCGCCGCGCCCGGCCCAGGTCCACCAGCAAAGCGCGCTCGGCCGGGCGCAATTCCCAGGCCCTCCGGTAATGCCCGGCCGCGAGCTTTCCGTCGCCCCGCCGCTCGGCGGCGCGCGCCAGTTCGAAGTGAGCGCTGTAGTCGTTGGAGTCATGAGCGAGCGCCATTGTCCAGCGCTCGATCGCCTCCCCTAACGGCCGGTCCACGTTCAGAAAGGCCTGTTCCGCGGCCGGTTTCGATGCCGCGTCACCCGCCTTCCGCACGCGGTCAAAGACCCGCCTCGCCTCGCCCACCTGGCCGGTCTCATGGCACAGATAGCCAAACTCGAGGGCGCTGTGCCAATCCTCGGGCGCCAGTTTGAGGATGGAGGCGAACTCATCCCGCGCCTCCTCGGTATCCCCCATTTTCAATAGCGTATAGGCGAGTTCCTTGCGCAGTTCGACCCGTTTCGGCTCGGATTGAATGGCGTCCCGGAACCGCGTCACCGCGATGTCGTAATTCTTCGCTTTCAGCGCGGCATAGGCTTGCGCCGCGGGGTCATCGCCCGCCCCGAGGATACCCGCAGCCGCGCCCAGCACGCACAAACGCCACAGCAGTGCCACGTAAGGGTAGTGTCCGCAGCGGCGCCTTTTTCTCCGCCCGAGAGCACAATGAGGGTCCTCTCACTTGCGCATGCCGGTCTTTTCGGCGGCGCGGAGGCGGGGGTCGAGTGGGTTGAGGCGGCGCTCCATGCGGCGGGTGATGACGGGGAAATGGGAGACGGTGCAGAGGTATTCGGGGATGGCCCAGACGTGGTCGGTGGAGGTCATCCAGTGGAGGTGGTCGAAACGGGTGAGGCTGATGGGGCGGGAGTAGCGGCGGAGGGTTTTTTCTCCGGAGACGTTGTGGTAGTGCTCGAAGTAAGACATCACAAGTTCGCGCACAGTGCGGTAGACGGGTTCGCGGAAGCGGAGGCTGGCGTAGTTGGATTTGGCGATGGCGCCCCAGTGGCCGCGGTCTTTGTAGATGGCGAGGACATGGTCGTCGTCGCGGACGGCTTCGAGGTCGAGGAGCACGGGGGGATGCCCATGAACGCGGAGGGCGGCGGCGGCGAGGAGGGCTCCTTCCACGCAATGGGCGCGGCGGTCTTTCAAGACCAGTCGAGGGGAGCGGCACGTGGGGCCATCTTCCTCCTTGTTGTAGCCGATTTCGGAGTCAAGGAACTGCTGAATCCTGGAGGGCGTTTTCAATGCGCGCAGGATTCTCATCTCCCGTGGAGTAAACCCGTTTTCCATACGTGCAGTCTCAGAGAAATCGCACCGGTTCACCGAGTGGACGGGCGCGAGGGGGCTGGCCATCATCGGACTCGGCGACGGAATCGCCTTCGCCTGGGGCGAGGAAGAGGTTGGAAGCGAGGCCGTGCTGCCTGTCATAGAGATCGCGGTAGCGGCCCTGGGCGGCGTAAAGGGAATCGTGCGTGCCGCGTTCGAGGATACGGCCTTCTTCCATGACAAGGATCTGATGGGCGCGGCGGATGGTGGAAAGGCGGTGGGCGATGACGAAGGTGGTGCGCCCTCTCATGAGATGGGACAGGCCGGATTGAATCATCTGCTCGGATTCGGAGTCGAGACTGGAAGTGGCCTCATCGAGGATAAGGATGCGCGGATCGGCAAGGATGGCTCGTGCGATGGAGAGACGCTGCCGCTGGCCGCCGGATAGTTTCACGCCACGCTCACCGATGACCGTATCGTAGCCGTTTTCGAACTTTTCGGCAAACTCGTCGACGCGGGCGATGCGGCAGGCGTCGAGGATCTGCTCCCCGGTAGCGCCAGGCTTCGAGAACGCGATGTTCTCGCGAATGGTTCCATCGAAGAGGAAGGTGTCCTGGAGGACGACGCCGAGTTGGGTGCGGTAGGAATGGAGGCGCACGGTGGTGAGGTCGACGCCATCCACGAGAACCTTGCCCGAGGTGGGGTTGTGGAAGGCGGAAATAAGCCCGATGGTGGTGGACTTTCCGGAACCGGATGATCCGACGAGAGCGGTGACCGTGCCGGGGGTGGCGGCGAAAGAGACGTCGAAAAGGACGGGCTTGCCGGGGTCATATTCGAAGCCGACGTTCTCGAAGCGGACCTCGCCCTGAATGGGACCGAGAGAGACGGTGCGGCGGGGGTCCTGGTCTTCCGTCTTTTCAGTGAGGACTTCATGAGTGCGTTCGAGGCCGGCGAGGGCTTCCGTGAGTTGGGTACCGATACCGACGATTTGAAAGACGGGAGCGACAAGGAAGGCGAGGAAGGCGGTGAAGGTCATGAAGCCGCCGAGGGTGAGGGCGCCGGCGATGATCTGCCTGGCGCCGAGATACATGACGATGGCGCCGACGATGCCGAGCAGAAGGGTGGCGGAGAGGCTCATGAGGGAGACGCCGGTGAGAGACTTGATGACGTTGTCGAGCAAGCGTTGGACGCCCTGGGCGAAAACGTCTTCTTCGCGCGCTTCGGCATGATAGCCCTTGACGACGCGCACACCGGAAAGGGATTCCGTGAGGCGGCCGGTGACTTCAGCGGTGATCTTACCGCGCTCGCGGAAGATGGGGCGGAGGGTTCCGAATGCTTTCTGAAGGAGGAGAGAGAAGGTGAGGATGACGCCGAGGGCAATGCCGGTCAGCATGGGGCTGATGCGGAGAAGCATGAAGAGGGCGAGGAAGGCGGTGAGGAGGCCTCCGGCGAATTCGACGAGTCCGGTGCCGACGAGGTTGCGAACACCTTCGACGTCGTTCATGATGCGCGAGACGAGGACGCCGGTTTTGTTGGCGTCGTAATAGGCGATGGGGAGGCGGCCGACGTGGGCCTGCACCTTTCGGCGCATTTCGGCGATGAGTTTTTGCGCGGACTTGGAGAGGAGTTGGGTGAGGGAGAAACTGGTAACGGCCTGGACGGCAGTGGCGCCGAGAACAGCGGCGAAGAGCGGGCCGAGCATCTCGACGTGACGTTTGCCGATGATGTCGTCCACCAGGTATTTGGTGGAGGCGGGGAGCACGAGGCCGGCGACGCGGCTGATGGCGATGAGGAGGAGGCCGAAGAGGAGGATGCCGCGGCGCGGATGGACGAGTTCGCGGACGAGGGGCAGGACGGCGCGGAAGTTGGCCTTCCTGGGTTTGTCCGGCCGGTCAATGCCGCGGATGCGCGCGTGAGTCCGCTCGGGGGAACCGATAGATGTAGATCGAATAGCCCGCATAGGCAATAGGTTTGGCTTCGCGAAACACCCGGTAGAAGTCCCGGTATGGCGCCTCGAAGAACTGCCCTGATATTAGATTCGCACTAATTGCATAGATGCCGGGGGTGGGCTGGAAGATCCGGGTACGTTTGCCGGTTTGGGTGAAGGGCGGCTCGATCCAGTTGATTTCGTTCCGGAGGAAGTAGGCCAACAGGTTATCGGCTCCCATATAGGAGACGAAGGGATGAGGATCACCGAGGCGGTAGAGGGATGTGCGCAGTTGGCGAAGATCCTGGCCCCAGTCGACATTGCTGTCGGAGAGATAGCGGAGAGCGCCGGCGGGGCCTCCGGAGGCGAGATTGAAATAGGAGAGGTAGTTGGGATAGTAGACGGCGAGCGGGGCAGCGAGGGCGGGGAGAAGGGCGGCAAGTACCCACTTATGGGAAGAGAGGCGTTCGAGGGCGGCTCCGCAGATGAGAAGGGCGAAGGGGAGGGCGGGCAATACGAGGCGGAATCCGAGTTGGAGAGGACTGAGGGAGGCGAGGGCGAAGTAGAGGAATCCGGGGAGGATCCAGAAGAGGTCTTCGGCGCGGAGGAGGCGCCGTTTGAAACGGAGGGCGAGGATAATGATGCCGGCGATGAGGAGAATGAGGACGGGTTCCGGCGATTTGACGGCGGCGGCGACGGCAAAGTAGAAGGGACTGCCGGAGGGATAGCGGCGGCCGAGCAGGTAGACCGCGTTTTCCGCGCGGCTGTTGAAGAGGAGAGACTGGGCGCCGTCCCACATCAGGGCCGGGAGCGGAAGGAAGTCCGCCAGGAGCCGGGTTTGGAACTGGCAGGCGGCGATGGCGGCGGTGTAGGGGATGAGAACGACGAAGGCGAGATAGAGGAGCTTACGGGAGCGCAGGAGGACGATGAGGGCTGCAAGGGGAAGGACGATGAGCATGGAAAGCTTGGAAAGGATGGCGAGGACGGCTCCGCAGGCCATCGCGGCGGCGGTAGACGGAGTTGGGGCTTTCCAGAAGCGCCAGGCAGTGAACCAGAACAGGAGGTAGGTGAACGTAGCGGCGTGGTCGTTCTTGAAGAGGGCTCCGTGGCCCAGGGCGGTGGGCTCGGCGAAGAAAAGGAAGGCGATGGCAAGGCCGGTGACGGGCGAATGGATCCGGCGGCCCCACCACCAGAGGAGCACGAGGGTGGCGAGCGGGAAAAGAAGAAGGGGAAGGCGGGCTCGGAACATGGCGGAACGGATGCCGCGCTCGCTCATACGGCGGATCATGTCGAGGCCGATGTTCCATTCGTGATTGGTTTTCCAGACGGGGTGGGACTCCTCGACGATGGCGAATCCGGCGGAAGCGGCGGCCCACCCTCCGGCGAGTTTGATGAGCGGAGGCATGTCCCGAGGCAGCAGGCGGTCATTGCCTTCCCAATAAAGAATGGAGGAGACAATATGGCTGGGCTCGTCTATGGTGACGCCGGTACGCTGGGCGAGGTGGAACAGGACGGTTGCGTGAACGGCCAGGAGGAGTGCTAACGGCGCCCCCTCGCGGAGGCTGGGCCTGTTCGGAAACGCCATATTCCTCGAAGAGTCCAATTATGCACTGAAGGGGAGCGAGTGTGCACGGCGGCTTTGCGTTATACTTTTGGCGTTGCCGTTGGGGGCAACTCGACGTGCGTCACACTCCAATACGACTTGTCATTGCTGTATTCGTTTCCCTGCTCTGCGGGCCGGCGCTATCCGCCAAGCCCAATTTCACGGGGGAATGGAAGATGAATGCCTCGAAGAGCGATTTTGGCACTCTTCCGGCTCCGGAGAAACTGGCGCGCACCATCGAGCACGGGGACCCGGATATATCGGTGAAGACGGTGCAGGTGGGGCACCAGGGGGAAGTGAAGACGGAGTTCCATTACACGACGGACGGCAAGGAATTCACGGCCAAATCGACCTTTGGAGAGATCAAGGGGACGGCCAAGTGGGCCGGGGATACGCTGGTGGTGGAAACCAAGCGTTCGGTGCAGGGGGCGGAGATCACGCAGGTGGACCGGTGGACGCTCAGTGAGGACGGGAAGGCATTGAGCGTGCATTCGGTGATTCAGACTCCGAACGGCGCCTTCAAGATGTCGCTGAGCTTCGACAAACAATAACGAAGTCTCGATATTGAACCGCGGGCTACTTCTTCCATCCCCAGGCGGCAAGCATGATCTCGAAGATGCGGGTGTTGGGCATGAATCCTTTCACCAACTGGGCGCCCGGGCCATGAGCCGCGACCAGCACTTCTTCTCCCGTATGGCTGGCGCCGACGGCGAGGTCGAACTGGCCGCCGCCGGCGAAGTCTTTCGCGTTGGCGGGTAGCAGGAGCGGAGCGCCGCGCTTGCCGCTGTGCAGGCGCACGTCGAAGGAATGGTCCGCGGCGAACAGCACGAGTGTGTCTTTTGAGGCCAGTTTCGTAGCGGTCTGCTCGATCAGCCGGTCGAGGGCGACCGCTGTTTCCAGCATCTTCTCCACCTTGCCCGGATGCAGGTCCCATTCCACCATCAGGAAATAGCCTTTCGGGTTGCGCGAAAGGCTGCGGATGGCTTTGGCCGCGGCCTGGTCCACCTTGAAATCGTCTCCGTCCACAAGCAGAATCGCCTTCTTCGCGGTGTCAGGCACCTCCGCCAGCGATTCGTAAACGGGCCATCCGGCCGGCGGCGCGGCCTGCATGAGATCGATGTTCGACTCTTTGAGCGCCTCCAATATCCTCTTCTTCCCGCCGCCGAGAACGAGGTCCACGCCGTCGCCGAAGCGCGGCTTCCAGATCTGAGGGAAGATCTCGCCGAACTTTTTACGGCTGTCCACGTGGGAGTAACAGGCCGCCGGAGTGGCATCGGCCATTGCCATGTTGGAGACGACGCCAGTGGATAGGCCATGCTCTTCGGCGTATTCGAGGATGGTCTTGTACGGCGTCCCGCCGGGCGCCTGCGAGAGGACTCCATTGTTCACCTTGTGGCCCGTGACGATGGCGGTCATGCCCGCGGCGGAATCGGTCACCCACGAATTGGCCGCCGACGTGTCAGACAGCCCAATATTCATTTCGCGCTGGAGAAACAACTTCTGCGGAGCGCCGTAGCCATTGATGCTGGCGGCATTCAGCGTGGACTCGCCGCCGGCATCGCCGATAAAGAGAATCACGTTCTTCGCCTTCTGCCGGCCGGGAAGAACGGCACAGAATAAGATTGCGCAGATAGCCCCCACCGCAAATCGTCGTGTCATGTCGTGCCGAGTATACCATGCGTCTGTTTGACGGCCTTCCGGAAAATTTTCCAATACAAGATGATCCTGAAACGGGGATTGATTCCAGCACAAGATGATTCTGAAAATGTGAGAGGGCGAAGCGATCCGCGGCCGGATGCAGATTCGCTTGCAGAATGCAGAACGGCTCACCCCGGAACAGATCCGAGAGTTCCTCCAGGGCAGCCAGAGTATCGGGTTCGTCGGCCGGAATCGGGCCGAACGATACGAGTTTGTGCAGCGTGTGATGGTGGCTCGGGAGTACGCGGCACAAGGCAAATAGCAACGCGGAGCGATTCGAGCCTGCCTGAGCAAGGTGACAGGGTTAAGCCTGCCGCAGATCACGCGCTTGATTCGCAAGTATCGCCAAGGCGGGGTGGTGGAGCCTATCGGCGGCGGCGGTTCCCGAGCAAGTACACAAAGCGGGATGTGGAACTGTTGGCGGAGGTGGATGGGGCACACGGTTGGCTCAGCGGACCAGCGACGGTGCTGATTCTC
>JADLBG010000049.1 GCA_020847895.1 Bryobacterales bacterium | reverse complement strand
CACGGCGCGAAACAACAGATGAGCGGCCTGCGCCTCGATCAATCGGACTCCGCGCTCCGCGTCATCACGCCCGGAGCCGGCGCCGCCAGCAAGCTCATCGAGCGCGTCTCCAGCGCCAAGCCCGGCTTTCGCATGCCGCCCGTCGGAGCCTCCCTCACCGAAAAGGAAATCGCCACCTTGAAAGCCTGGATCGACGAGGGAGCGAAATTCCCCGCCAGTTACAACCCCGGCGCGGCAAAGCTCGAACATTGGTCCTTCCTTCCCGTGGGCCGCCCGGAGCCCCCGAAGGTAAAGAACGCAACCTGGGAGCGAAACCCTATCGACGCGTTTATCCTCGCAAAGCTCGAATCACAGGGAATCACCCCGTCCCCCGAGGCTCCAAAGCCGACGCTGTTGCGCCGCGTCACCATCGATCTCACGGGTCTTCCGCCTACTCCGGAAGAAACCAGTTCCTTCCTTTCCGACACGCGGCCGGATGCCTATGAGCGCCTTGTGGACCGGCTGCTCCAATCCACGCACTACGGCGAGCGCTGGGCCCGTCCCTGGCTGGACCTGGCGCACTACGCCGATAGCGACGGCTACGAAAAGGATCAGGTGCGCCCCTTCGCCTGGCGTTACCGCAACTGGGTCATCAACGCGCTCAACAGGGACATGCCGTTCACCGAGTTCACCACCGACCAACTCGCCGGCGATCTTCTTCCTCATGCCACTACCGAGCAGTTAGTGGCCACGGGCTTCCTTCGTAACACGCTCACCAATCGTGAGGCCGGCGTCGACCGCGCCGAGGCGCGCTACGAACAGTTGGTTAACCGGGTCAACACCATGAGCACCACCTGGCTGGGCCTGACCGTCGGCTGCGCGCAATGCCACGATCACAAGTACGACCCCATCACCAACAAGGAGTTCTATCAGTTCTTCGCTTTCTTCGATGCCGCCGATGAAACCACCATCGAAGCGCCGCTTGCCGGCGAACGCGAGCGTTACGAAGCCGCCATGCCCCGTTACCTTGGACAGCGCGGCAATATTCTCGATTACTACCACGTCCCCGAACTTCAGAAGGAATGGGAGAACAAACTCCGCTTCGCCATCGCCAACCCCGGCAAGAACCTCGAATGGGATTTCTCCATCACCTCCATGCGCGCCATGGTCGACGGCGCGGAAAAGTTGCTGAAGTCGGACCCCTCAAAACGCTCCCCTCGCGACCAGCGCCGCCTGACCGATTATTTTCTCTCCACCCCCGGACCCGACATCGGCCATCAGCCAGAAATCCGTGACCGCCTCCGCGAAGCGCGGGAAAAGATCATGGCCCTCGAAGCGGAACTTCCCCCACTCACCCTCGCCATGGCCATGGCGCCTGAACGCGATTATCACGGCTCCATCACGCGCATCAAGGGCGACTACAAAGCCATGGGTGTGCCCGTCCAACCCGGCGGACTGCACATTCTTCCGCCGCTGCCGGGCAACGGGAAGCCCACGCGCCTGGAACTCGCCGAATCGCTGGTTGCATCCAACAACCCGCTCACGCCTCGCGTCACCGTCAACCGCGCCTGGCAGGAGTTGTTCGGCCGCGGCATTGTGCGCACCTCCGAGGACTTCGGAACCACCGGCGAGAAGCCGTCTCATCCGCAACTGCTCGATTGGCTCGCTACGCGTTTCATGGATGACGGCTGGAGCATGAAGAAACTCCACCGGCTGATTGTCACTTCATCCACTTACCGCCAGGCGAGCGACACGCGCCCGGAACTGCTTACAAAGGACCCGGATAACTCGCTGCTCGCGAGGCAATCCCGCATTCGCCTTCCCGCGGAACTCATCCGCGACGCGACGCTTTCGGCAAGCGGCCTGCTCGATGCGCGCATCGGCGGACCTTCCGTGATGCCGCCGCAGCCGGCGGGAGTGGCGGAACTCGGCTACGGGGGCAGCAAGTGGAAAGAGAGCAAGGGACGCGACCGCTACCGCCGCGGACTCTACATCCACTTCCAGCGCACGACACCCTATCCTCAACTCATCAACTTCGACGCGCCCGATTCGAACGTCGCCTGCAGCCGGCGTCGCGCTTCGAACACGCCTCTGCAATCGCTCAACCTGCTGAATGACCCCGTATTCTTCGATGCCGCCCAATCGCTGGCCGCGCGCGTGCTGCGCGCCAAACACGGATCCTTTGCCGAACGCCTCGACTATGCCTTCGACCTCACACTGGGACGCAAGGCGGATGCGAAGGAGCGCGAGCGCCTGGCGCGCTACTACGATCAGCAACTCGGCATCCTCGACCGCGAAGGTTACACTATCTCGAAACTGGCGCCTGCCGCCTCCACCGGCCTCGACCCGCGCGAACTGGCCGCCTGGGTGGGCGTGAGCCGTGTCCTCCTCAACCTCGACGAATTCATCACCAAGGAGTAGCCATCATGACAGAACGGGAATTTCGCTTGATTCAATCGCGGCGGTCCTTCCTCGCGCACGGCGCAGGCGGCATCGGCATGATGGCCCTCGCGGAACTGCTTCAGGGCGCGGAAGGTCCTCCGAATCCGCTCGCCCCGAAAAAGCCTCACTTCCCCGGCAAGGCCAAGAACGTCATCTTCATGTTCATGGAAGGCGGGCCCAGCCAGATGGATCTGTTCGATCCAAAGCCCGGCCTTACGAAGTGGAACGGCCAGCCGCTTCCGCCATCCATGACCAAAGGCCTTCAACTGGCCTTCATCAAGCCCACGGCCGCGGTCATGGCCAGCCCGCGCACCTTCAAGCCTTACGGGCAATCGGGCATCGAATTTTCTGACTACATCCCCCACACCGCCTCTTGCGCGGACAACATCTGCATGGTGCGCTCGATGTATTCGGAGGCGTTCAACCACCACCCCGGCCAGTTGCTGCTGATGACCGGATCCACGCAATTCGGACGCCCCACGATGGGCGCATGGGTGACCTACGGGCTTGGAAGCGAATCGCAGAACCTGTCGGGCTTCGTCGTGCTTTCGAGCGGAGTCGGCACCAGCGGCGGCGCTTCGAATTTCATGAGCGGCTTCCTGCCTTCGCATTACCAGGGCACGATGTTCCGCAACGCGGGCGACCCGATCCTCTATCTCTCGAATCCCAGCGGCGTTTCCAAAGAAACACAGCGCGCCGGACTCGACGCCTTACGCGATCTCAATCAGCAGCACTACGAAAAGACCGGCGATGTCGAGATTGCCAGCCGTATCGCCGCCTATGAACTCGCCTTCCGCATGCAGATGTCGGCGCCGGAACTGCTCGATTTCTCCAAGGAATCGAAAGAGACCCTCGACATGTACGGCGTGGGCAAGGAGCCCACCAACCAGTTCGGAACCAACTGCCTACTGGCGCGGCGCCTGGTCGAGCGCGGTGTGCGCTTCATCCTCATGATGCACGCCTCCTGGGATGACCACACCAACCTCAACAAGAAACTGAAGCGCAACTGCGACATCAGCGACCAGCCCACCGCCGCGCTATTGAAGGACCTCGAGCGCGCCGGTCTGCTCGATTCCACCCTCGTCATCTGGGGCGGCGAATTCGGACGCACGCCCATGGTGGAGATCCGCAACACGCAGGACCCGGAAAACGCCGGCCGCGATCATCATCCGCTCGCCTACACGATGTGGGTCGCCGGCGGCGGCATGAAGGGAGGGCAGGTAGTCGGCCGGACCGATGAACTCGGGCTGAGCATTGTCGAGGACAAGGTGCACATCCATGACCTTCAGGCCACCATCATGCACTGCCTTGGCTTCGATCATGAGCGGCTGACCTTCCGCCACATGGGGCGCGATTACCGCCTCACGGACCTCGGCGGCAGCGTGGTGAAGAAGATGCTCGCCTGAGCCTACTTCTCCAACCGCTGAAACACCGCGCTCATCACATCGCCCACCACTTGAAAACTGTGGGCGCTCAGCTTGTCCATCGTGTCTTGCGCGGTGTGCCACCACGCGTGTCCAGGGCCGTAGTCGAAGTCGATCAGGTCCATCGCGTTGACGCCGAGGCGGACGAAGGGCATGTGGTCGTCCTCGATGGCGCCGCCCGATTCGGGGAAGTACTTGCCGTAGCCAAGATCGTTCGCCGTCGCGCGCACGAGCCTGCGCAACGAGGCCGAGGAGTTCAGCTCATCGACGAGTTTCAGGTCCTTATCTCCGATCATGTCCACGTTGAACAGGGCCTTGATGCGGAGCAGCGTGCCGTCGCTGTTCCATTTGGCCGCCAGGTGGCGGCTCCCGTAGATGCCGTTGGTATCGGACCAGTCGCCGAATGCTTCTTCGCCGTCAAAGAAGACCAGATAGACATCATCCCTGCGCGGAGAAGTGGGCAGCACCCGAGCCATCTCGAGCAGCCACCCCGTCGAGGCGCCGCCGTCGTTCGCGCCCACGAAGTTCACACCGGGAATCGCCTTCGTGTCGTAGTGCCCTGAAAATACCACCGAGCGGCCGCTCGATCCGGAGAGTTTGCCGATGATGTTGCGCATGATGACTTG
>JADLBG010000048.1 GCA_020847895.1 Bryobacterales bacterium | reverse complement strand
TGCTGCTGGACGAACTGGCGGCGCGCAAGATTCCGGTTCATAGCGTCGGGAAAATCTTCGATGTGTTTCTGGGGCGCGGCATCGGGGAGTACGACAAGACGAAGAACAACGCCGACGGGATGGCGAAAACGCTCGAAGCAATGCGGGACACGAAGGAAGGGCTGATCTTTGTAAACCTGGTGGACTTCGACCAGAACTTCGGGCACCGGAACAATGTCGAAGGCTACGCGGGCGCGCTCGAGGAAGTGGATGCATGGGCGCCGCGGCTGCGGGAGGCGATGGTTGACGGGGATATGGCGATCTTTACGGCGGACCACGGCTGTGATCCGACGACACCTTCGACGGACCACAGCCGGGAGTACGTGCCGCTGCTGGTGTTCGGAGAGCGGGTGCGGCGGGGAGTGGACCTCGGAACCCGGACGACGCTATCGGATATCGGGCAGACGGTGGCGGAGAATTTCGGGGTGGGGATTGAAAATGGGGTGAGCTTTTTGGGCGACCTGGCGCGATCCCCAAGGCATGGTTCACAGTAGGAATCGCGGGATTCCCCATCGCCGGCCGGCAGACGCCGAATTCAGTTGATCTATTTACAGGGATGCGATCTTACGCCGCATCACCAGAAGGTAGCCGCCGAGCACGGCCAGCAAAGCTCCGTTGGCAGCCAGAACCACGGGAGCCGTGTAGAGCGGAATCAGCGAGCCGGTAGCGAGGCTTCCAATGGGCATTCCGCCGCGGAAGGCGACATTGAAAACACTCATCACGCGTCCTCGCATCTCATCGGAAGTGATCAGTTGCACGAGCGAAGTGATCATCGCGAAGCAGGAGATGAGCGCCGCCCCGCCAAGGAAGAGGAACACGCAGCTCACCCACAGCGTTTTCGAGAACGCGAAACCCGCCATCATGAAGCCGAACACGACAAGCATGATCAAAGTCAACAGTCCCTTCTGACGGATATGGCCCACCGCGGCCACCAGGAGCGCTCCGGCTACCGACCCCGCTCCGGATGTGGATAGCAGGAGGGAATAGGTGTTGGCGCCCTCGTGCAGGACATCCTTGGCAAAGACGGGAAGAAAGACGACAATCGGAAAGCCGAGCATGGTCATGCAGAAGGCCAGGAAGATCAAAGAGACCATGGCTTCCTGCCGGCGGACGAAGGAAAATCCCTCTTTCATACTCTCGAGCATGGACTGCCGCTTTTCCGTTGGAACGTAGCGTTCATTGAGGAAAAGCAGCGAGAGGATGACGGCGACGAAGGAGACGCCGTTCAACGAGAAGCACCAGGCGGCGCCCAGTTGAGCCATGGCGATGCCGCCGACAACCGGACCGATGACGCGGGCGAGGTTGAACTGAATGGAGTTGAGGGCGATGGCATTCGGCAGATCCTCCGCCTTCACCAGCCGCGGGATCAGGGCCTGATAAGCCGGCCCGCCAAAGGCCTGCGCCAGCCCGCTGCAGAAGGACAGCGACAGGATATGCCAGACCTGCACTTTGTTCAGAGCCAGCAGGGTGGCCAGGAGAAAGGCGCTGCTCATCTGGATTACCTGCGAGGCAATCAGCAGGTGGCGGCGGTCTTTGCGGTCCGCGACAACGCCGCCCACCAGGGAAAACAGGAGAATGGGAATTTCGCCGAGGAACGAGTCCAGGCCCAGCAGGAACGAGGATTTCGACAACTCGAGGACGAGCCAGCTTTGCGCGAGTTTCTGCATCCACGTCCCGATGCTGGAAGTGCACGCGCCAAGCCACATGAGCCGGAAATCCCGGTACTCGAAGGCCTTGAAAACCCGCTTTACCAAAATGGACGATCCTTAGGGCAGCGGCTTCTCACGGTGAATGAGATGCAGAATATTCCCGTCACCATCCTTGAAGAACACCAAACGGTTGCCCTGATTGTTGTAGGGCTCACCCAGGAATTCCACGCCGCGCGCTTTGAGTTCGGCGTAGCCGGCGTCGAAGTCGTCAAGAGCGATGGCGAGATGCCGGATGCCGGGTTCTTTCATACCGGGCGTCTGCGCCCTGACCCCATCGGAGGGGATGATTTCGAGCATCGATCCGTTGGGGGCCTTGACGAAGTAGAAAACGTCATAGCTGAAGTTGATGTGGAAGCCGAGATAATCGACGTACCACTGCGCGAGCTTCTTCGGGTCGGGAGAAGCGATAGCGGTGTGTTCGAGTCCTTGAAACATCACCGTGATTCTAACAGGAACGGGTTGGCGGACGCGGCGGCGGGAAATTGGTTAGGTGAAGTTTACGTTCACAATCACGGAAACCTTGGCCGGGACCGCGTGTACGGTGAGGGATCCCCTGCCACGAGATGCCGCCGGGGCAATGCCTGCCAGGAAAAGAATACCGGCGCTGACGATCAGTGCGACCGCTTCATGTCCAGTTGGATGCGCCGCGCGGCGAAGGCGGTTCCGCGGTTAACAAACCCTTGCCTCACTGATCCAGGGGGATCTCGAAGTAGAGCAGTTCTTTACCTGTCTGCGCCTCGACAATTCCGTGAATGTAGACGTGGGCGCCCTTCAGATGCCGCGTCTGGAAATAGACGAACCCGTGCGCGGATTCGCCGGGAGGCAGCATCTTCGCATTCATTGCATAGCCCTCGATCTCGAAACTGGCGAGCTTGTTTTTGCGCTTTCGGGGAATGGGGTTGGGAATCGGGCTGCCGCCGAAATTCGGGCGCCGCGGCCCTTCGATGTACTGCACGTCGGAGGCGGGAGTGGCGTCGACGCGGTAGCGGTCAGGAGTGACGTAGGTAATCTGCATCCGACGGAGACTGAGCGTCTTTCCACTGTCATTCCGCATCACGAGCAACACCGGGAGAACCCCGTAGGCGCTGAGGTCCAGTTTCCCGAAGGCGGATTTCATCTGCTCCGGGGTTGTGTACGGCACAGCCGCGATGGTGAGACCTTCGCTTGACTGTCTGGTGGGATAGGACGCGGCCGGCTCGACTTGGAAGCGCTTGTCCTTGTCCGCGGCCCAAGCGGTTATACTCAGGAGGAGTAATAACCAAGACCTGCGCGTGCTCATTTACTTCCTCTACCGGCTGTTGGGTGTTCTTTGCTTTCCATTGATCCTACTGTACCTTCTGAGCCGCGGAATGCGCGACCGGCGGTATTGGGGCGGCTTGGGCGAGCGGCTGGGGGGCGCGCCGGCGGCATTCCAACCGACGGTTCCCGGCGGCATTTGGTTGCATGCGGTTTCCGTGGGGGAAGTGATCTCCGCGGTGGAACTTCTACGCCAATTGCGGGAGCAGTTCCCTTCCCAGCGGCTCTATGTCTCGGTAGCCACGGTGGCGGGACGGCAGATCGCCGAAATGCGGCTGAAGGCGATCTGTGACGGAATCTTCTATGCCCCGGTGGACTTGTGCTGGGTGGTGCGGCGCGTGCTCCGGCGCCTCCGGCCGCAACTGGTTCTGGTGATGGAGACGGAGATCTGGCCGAATCTCTACCGGGAAGCAAAGCGCTTCGGATGCGGACTGGTGGTGATCAATGGCCGCATTTCCGACAAGGCGTTCCCGAGATATCTCCGCCTGCGGGGATTCTTCCGCGCGGTGCTGCGGTGGCCGGACGCGATTCTCGCCCAGAACCGGATCGCGATGGAGCGTTATCTTGCGCTCGGCGCCCCGGCAGCGAGAGTGCGGAACACCGGGAATCTGAAGTACGATTTTCGCGCCGCCGGGCTGGAGCCTCCGGCGATCGTGCGGCTGTTGGCCGCGAAACTCCAGCCCTCCGCGGTGTGGATTGCGGCGAGCACGATGCCTCCCGCGGCGGCGGGTGATCCGGATGAAGATGACGTGGTCATCGAGGCGTTCCAGAGCGTGGCCGCGGCCAATGAGCGGCTTCTGCTGATCCTGGTGCCGCGCCGGCCGGAGCGCTTCGTGGAGGCGGCGGAAAAGATGGAGCGGGCGGGAGTGCGCTTCCTGCGCCGCTCGGAACTCACAGAGGAAAGCTCGCTGAATCTGCCGGGAGTTCTGCTGGTGGACAGCATGGGGGAATTGAGTTCCCTTTTTCCGCTGGCGGATGTGGTGTTTATGGGGGGCACGTTTCCCCGGCGCGGCGGGCACAACATTCTCGAGCCGGCGTTCTTCACGAAACCCGTCATCATCGGTCCCCACATGGAGAACTTTCCGGATATCGCGGAGGAGTTTCGCGCGCAGGGTGGAGTGTACGCCGCCGATGCACCGGCGCAACTGGCGGAGGCGGTGAGCCATCTGCTGGCTGACCCCGCTTTACGGACGCGCATCGGGGAGAAAGCCCGGCAGTTAACGGAAGGACGGAGGGGAGCAACGGCACGGGCCGTAGCGGCGGTGCGCGAGAGCTACTCGGAGGCTGTGCCGCGCAAGGTGCATCCGTTTGCGGCCATTGCGCTGCTGGGCCCGCTTTCCCTGCTCTGGCGGGCGGGAGTGGCGTGGGACAGGCGGCGCAAGCTTGCGCAATCCGGAAGCCTCCGGGCGCCGGTTATCAGCGTGGGAGGAATTGCCGCGGGAGGCACCGGCAAGACGCCCTTCACACAGCACATCACGAAATGGATGCGTGAGGAGGGATTCAACCCCGCCATTCTGATGCGGGGATACAAGCGGGGATCACCGGAGAGGAGCACGGTGCTTGCGGCGGGCGCGGTGTGTCCCGTGGCGCGGACCGGCGACGAGGCGCAGATTCTGTTGCGCGCGGGAATCGCTTCACTCGGCATCGGGGCGGACCGTCTGGCGACGGGCAGGGAGTTGGAGCGGAAGTTGCGGCCGGGCGTGATTGTGCTGGATGACGGATTCCAGCACTGGCGCGTGCGAAGAGACGCGGACATCGTAATGCTGGATGCGCTCGACCCGTTTGGCGGCGGAGCGCTGATGCCGCTCGGGCGACTACGGGAACCGCTGAGTTCCCTGGGAAGGGCATCGGCGTTCGTAATTGCCCGGGCATCCATTCCCACGCCGTGGAGAGGCCTCGAGAAAAGGCTGAGGGAATATCAGCCGGACGCGCCGGTTTTCTACAGCCGCGTGGCGCCCGTGGAGTGGGTGGCCGTGGACGGTACGGAACGGTCTCCGGCCAGCCACCCCCCCCTGAGTCCCGCCGCGGTATTTTGCGGCTTGGGAAATCCGGCCGCGTTCCACGGCACATTGCATGACCTGCGCATAGAGCCGGTGTTCTCCTGGGCATTCGGAGATCATCATCATTACCGGGCCCGCGAGATACGGCGGCTGGCACACCAGGCGCAAGCGG
>JADLBG010000047.1 GCA_020847895.1 Bryobacterales bacterium | reverse complement strand
TTGGGGGCGGCGGGTTGCGGGTCAGCGACATCTTCTCTGAGGACTAACTGTACCGAACCGGCGCCTTTGTACCCGCTCAGGCAGGCTGCTAGACTCAAGCGAAGACACGGATGTCCGCTACCTCCCCTCGATTGGCGGTTACGCTCTGTGGGATTCCCCTCATGAATCCCGTCCTCGCCGCATCGGGCACCTTCGCCTATGGCCTCGAATTTGCCTCCATCGTCGATTTGAATTCCGTCGGCGGCATTGTGGTGAAAGGGCTGAGCGCCGCTCCGATCGAGGGAAACAAGCCGCCGCGGATTTGGGAAACCCATGGCGGCATGATGAACAGCATCGGTTTGCAGAATATCGGCGTTCGCGCGTTCGTCAAGGAGAAACTTCCCGGCTTGCGTGGGCTGCGCGCCAAGGTGTTCGCCAATGTCTTCGGCTACGCCACCGAGGACTACCTGGAAGTGATCCGCGTGCTCGAAGATGCCGAAGGGCTGGCAGGCTACGAACTGAATGTCTCATGCCCCAACACAAAGCATGGCGGAATGTTCTTTTCCAGCGACCCGGCGCTGCTTTCGAGCCTCATCACGGCGGCGAAGAATCTACGGCCGAAGCGCCCGCTGATCGTGAAACTCTCGCCCAACGTGGCGAGCATCGCCGTCATCGCCAAAGCGGCCGAGGAAGCTGGCGCCGACGCGGTATCCCTGGTAAATACGTTTGTCGGGCTTGCCATCGATGCGCGCGCACGCCGCCCTCGCATTGGCGCCGGGTTTGGCGGCCTTTCCGGCCCGGCTATCAAGCCCATTGCGCTTCGCATGGTCTACGAGGCAGCCCAGGCGGTCAAGATTCCGGTGATCGGACTGGGCGGTATCGCTTCGGGCGAAGATGCGGCGGAATTTCTGGTGGCCGGAGCATCGGCGGTTCAGGTAGGCACGGCGTCCTTTTGGGATCCGCGCGCGGTGGTTCGCATCGCGGGCGAACTGGACTCCTTCCTGGCGAAAGAGGGAGTGGCGGCCGTGACTGACCTGGTGGGAACGCTGCGATTTCAGCGAGACTGATCTTTGAAGGAAACGCGCAAAGAAGGAAACGCGCAAAACGGAGCCCGCCCGCACCGGGACGTGCCCTTTGCGCTTTGGAGGAAACAAACATGAAACGGATCATTGCAACAGGCGGCGCGCCGAAGGCGATCGGGCCCTATTCGCAAGCCGTCGAATACAACGGGCTGGTCTATTTGAGCGGCCAGATCCCTCTGGATCCCGTCACCATGCATATCGTCGAGGGCGACATCGCCTCGCAAACCGAGCGTGTGATGGAAAACCTCAAGGCCGTACTCGAAGCCGCCGGCTCCGGAATGGATAAGGTGCTGAAAACCACTGTCTATCTCAAAGACCTGAGCGAGTTCGGCAAGATGAACGAGGTCTACGGGCGCTATTTCCCGGAGAACGCTCCCGCGCGGGCGACCGTGGAAGTGGCGCGCCTGCCGCGGGATGTGAGTGTGGAAATTGAATGCATCGCCATTGCCGGTTGACCTGAATCTCTCATTAGGGAACGTTCATCTAAGAGGGTGATATGGAATACGTAAATATCGGACTCGAACAAACACAGCGCGAGGGTGTGATTGCGCTGCTGCAAACTCTTTTGGCGGATGAAGAGGTGCTGTACACCAAGACCCGGAATTTTCATTGGAACGTAACCGGGTCCCGGTTCCACGACCTGCATAAGTTCTTCGAGTCGCAGTACACCGAACTCGAGCAGACCATCGATGAAGTGGCGGAGCGAATTCGGTCGCTCGGCGGAGTGCCGCTCGGCTCCATGGAGGGCTATGTGCACGCGGCACGGCTCAAAGAACACACCGCCCATCCGCCGGACGCCGACGGCATGATCGCCGCATTGCTGACCGACCATGAGGCGGTGATCCAATCGTTGCGGCGGGATCTGGTTACCGCCCACGAAAAGCACGGCGACGCCGGCACCAGTGACTTCCTCACCGGCCTGATGGAAGACCATGAGAAAACCGCCTGGATGCTGCGCGCCCACCTCTAAACCCGCCAGACGAGCCTGATTCTTTACCTGGCGGTTACTTCTTCATCAGGGCGCTGTAAACCTCGCGTTTTGAAAGTCCGCGGAGTCTCGCCACCAGTTTCATAGCCTCCATGCGCTCCACGCCCTCGGCCTCCAGCGCGGCGATGGCTTCCTCGAGCGGCCGCTCATCTGCTTTGGCTTCTCCCGCTTTGGCGATGAGCAGGGTGAATTCCCCCTTCATCGCCGGCCGCGAGCCAAGCTCCGCAAGAACTTCCGCGCCCGTCCCGCGCAGGAACTCCTCATGCACTTTCGTCAGTTCCCGCGCCACGGTGATCCGGCGTTCCGGATAACAGGCGCGAACGTCTTCGAGGGTTTCCAGGATGCGATGTGGAGCTTCATAAAAAATCAGTGTGGCGGGAAGCGACTTCAACGCCTCGAACTGTTTTCGCCGCTGATTCGCTTTTGCCGGAAGGAAACCACCGAAATAGAACGCGTCGGTGGGAAGCCCGGAAGCGCTGAGCGCTGCGATCGCCGCGCACGGACCCGGTATGGGAACCACCGGGATGCCGCCCTCCGTGGCAGCCTGGATCACGCGGTAGCCAGGATCGGAGATCAGAGGTGTGCCCGCATCGGAAACCAGAGCGATCGACGCCCCTGCCGCAAGCCGCGCCGCCAGTTCCGCCGCCCGCTCTCGTTCGTTGTGCTCGTGAATGGCCACCAGCGGCTTGTGGAGCGAAAGATGCGCCAGCAGTTTGGCCGTCTGGCGCGTGTCTTCGCAGGCGATGACGTCCACCTCTCTCAGAATTCGTGCCGCACGGAAGGTTAGGTCCTCGAGGTTGCCGATCGGCGTGGCGACGATGTACAGCTTCCCCGTCATGGTTTCAGCTCATGGCGATGCGGCGCTGGCCCGCATCGGTGACCAGCATCCACGCATTGAAGAGTTGGTCTGTCAGATCCAGCCGCAATGCCCTGTGGCCCGGGTCGTTCCAGAGGTTATGAAATTCGTTCGGATCCCGCTCCAGGTCATACAACTCGCCGGAAGGATGCCCGTGGTAGTGCACCAGCTTGAAGCGTTCATTGCGCAGCATGTTGGCATGGGTGTGATCAGGCAGATCGAGCACGTCATGATATTCTGCGCGGACGAACTCGCGATGGCGCGCGGGGTCTGCCCGGCCCGTGAGAATCCCATGCAGGGACTTGCCGTGCACATATGTAGGAACCGGTAGCCCCAGAGTATCGAGCAGGGTCGGCAGGACGTCCGTCAACTCCACCAGAGCTTTGCTTCGAACTCCTCTCTTGATTCCAGCCGGCCAGGAGAAGATCAACGGCACCCGGACCAGTCCTTCATAGAACCGGCAGCCTTTGTGATTGTAGCCGTGGTCCCCCATGGATTCCCCGTGATCGCTCATGAAGATAATCAGCGTGTTATCGCGCTGCCCCGTTTCATCGAGGGCCTCGAGGACCCGGCCCAACTGATGGTCGAGGAACTCGATCTGCGCGTAATAGGCAGCCTTCATGTAGCGGCTCGGATAGGTGGATGGATCGCGCGGCTTCGACTGGAAATCGACACGGGAAAACGGCTGCTGCGCCTTCTGCTCCTCGGGACCCCATAAAGGAAGCGGCATTGCGGAGGGGTTCATGCGCTCCAGAAACTCCGGCGGCGGATCAAACGGCGGATGCGGCGCGTAGGTATTGACGTGGATAAACCATGGCGCCTTGAGCGCGCCCCGGAGCCAGCCCATGGCGGTTTCGGCGCACCATGCCGCCTCATGGTGCTGCGCCGCGATGCCGGCGTTGAATTCGGTAGGCCGGTCCGGAAACTGGCGCGCCCGATAGGCGGTCTTCCATTCCACGCCGTGCTCGCGCAGCCAGCGGAGATAGGCTTGCTGCTCCACCGGCCAATCGGCGCGCGGCGCATGGCTCCACTCAAACAGCCGGAAGCCGTCATCCACGCGCGGCTCGATTCGCTTCGCCCCCGAGGACAAGTGGAACTTCCCCACCAGGCCGCAGTCGTAGCCCGCGCCTTTGAGGATGCGCGACATCAGCTTTGGCGTATGCAGCGGAGGAAAGAATTCGTTGCCGTTCCGGTTGACGTGCAGCGTGCTGGCGTAACATCCGGTCATGAAAGATGCCCGGCTGGGCGTGCAGATGGGAGTCTGGCAATGAGCGGCGGTGAAGGCTACTCCTTCGTTCACCAGCCGGTCCAGGTGCGGGGTTCGAATATGCGGATTCCCAAGGCTGTGTATGGTGTCGAACCGCTGCTGATCGGTACAGAATAGCAGCACGTTGGGCAGACGCGCGGCCGGGGTCTGAGAAAGCGCCGCGGCAGGCAGAGTTCCCTGAAGAAAAGTTCGCCGGTTCATGAAAGTTCGCTCTCGCGCTCAATTTTACCCGACATATCTCCCTTAAGGTTTTTGCGGTGGTCAACCGATAGGTAAGGTTGAGTTGGTGTATAGCCCGGGACTACCATATGGCTTATGGTAGAGCCCCGAAATTGACCGGACGCTACCGATGGATACATTACAGGTGAACCCTGAGCAAATCTCACAGTCGACCCACTACGTCTGGGAAATACCGGAAAAGCCCGTTGTGGTCCACCTGTCCTTCGATGCGGTGGACCGCATCCTGGTCGAAGTGATGCGCGGCTTTGGAGCCATCCCGAGACGCGGCGCCGAGGTAGGGGGCATCCTCCTCGGCAGCGTGGAAACGGGCGAGAAAACCGTAGTCCGCGTGGAAGATTTTGAAGCCATTGCTTGCGAACACAAGCGCGGCCCTTCCTATTTGCTCTCCGAAGGCGACGCCGCCCGCTATGAGGAAGCCCTGGCGCGGCGGCGCTATAGTCCGGAAAAGCGCTCCTACGCTGTTGGTTGTTATCGCAGTCACACGAGAGAAGCCTTGTCGCTCTCTCCGGAAGACCTCCAGCACTTCGACGCCTGTTTCCCTTCCCCCAATGCGGTGATGTTGCTCGTCAAGCCCTACGCCACACGCGTGAGCGTAGGCGGATTCTTTTTCCGGGAGGCGAACGGCTCCATGGTCACCCAGGCTCCTTATCTGGAATTCCCGTTCCGCAGAAAGGAACTTGGCGGCGGAGCAAGCACGGTGGGACGGGCGCGGGAGGCGGGTCCGGCGCCGATGTCTTCCCCTCCTTCGTCCAATGGCAGGGCCTATCCTCGGAGCGCTGCAGAGGGTATAAGCGATCCGTCCGGCTCTAGCACATATGAGCAGGAGCAGGCTGGGGAGGAGGCTCAGGAACCACCGCCAGGGTTCAGTTATTCACCGGAGCCTGCGGTTCCATCCGAGCCCGTGCGGAAAATTCGGCGTACGAACGTGTGGATCCCACTCTCCTTCATCTTTTTACTGTTAGGAGTCCTGGTTGGATTCCAGGCCTCTCTCAGCTATCGCCCCGCCAGGAACGCCGGCATCCTCACCGACGCCTACAGCATCTCCCTCGCCGCCAGCCGGTCTGGCGATTATCTCAGGATTCATTGGGACCGCAACTCCCCCGCTGTCCGCGCCGCCCAGCGCGCTGTCCTCACCATCTCCGAAGGCTCGTACAACAAGGTTGTGGACCTGGATGTCCTGCAGTTGCAGAACCCTACGGTCTACTACCGGAACATGTCCGATTCGGTACGGTTTCGCCTCGAAGTCTTCCTTAAAGAACGGGTCAGCGTGGTCGAAACCTTCGATTGGAAGAGGTAGGCCTCCCGCCACTCGGTTGACTGCCTTCCAGCCCCTCGCTATCATGAGAATGGTTTCACACCGTTAGGGAGGTTTGTCCATGTGGTCGCTGGGCTGGCAAGAAACAGTGTTTATCTTTCTGCTGGCTCTTCTTATCTTCGGCCCGAAAAAACTCCCGGAACTGGGAAAAAACCTCGCAAAAGGACTTGCGGAGTTCCGTAAGCACTCCCAAGAGTTGAAGGCCACCTTCGATCGCGAAATGGCCAGCATCGAAAGGGAAACGGGATCGATCCGTCAGGATCTCAATCAGCATGTGAACGAGATCACGAACTACGATTCCTACTACGAAAACTCCTACTACGACTCCGGCTATGAAGGGAGTCACACCGAGTCCACGACGCAGGAACACTCCACAGTCAGCGCATCCGCAACTCAGGGCGCTGAATCATCGACGCAACCGGCGCAGTCCGCCAACGGCCAAACGCTAACGGCTTCCACCGAGCATGGAACCGGGACGCAGGCTGCACAGGCTACCGAACATTCGGCGGCCCAGGAACCGGGAGCGAAAGCAGAAACCGCCGCCAGTGGCGACGCCGGATTGGAAGGTAAGCCGGTAGCTCGCTCCTGAGGCCCGTTTCAACCTAACTGGGGATGTCTT
>JADLBG010000046.1 GCA_020847895.1 Bryobacterales bacterium | reverse complement strand
CTCCAATTGAGTCTTCCGGATCGCTTAGAAAGCCATCGAGAATGTAGTGTAGACTTGGCGACTGCCTAGACTGATTCTGAAGGACTTAGCCCGTTTCCGACCCGAGTCGTGACGAACTTGGGCTAGCGCTCGCAGTTCGTTTCATACCACCAGTCTAACCTCCCGCGTCCGCGCATCAGGAAGTCCCGGGGCATTTGACGCTCACCCTGCGCGCAATTTCGCAATCCGGCAATCCTGCCCGGCTCCTTTCCCTCCATCCCGCGCGGTCCCGCGATGGAGTCAAAACTGCTCTTCATCCTCGTGGAGCAGTTACCATGCGAGCCGCCTCTCCAACGCGGCCGGTTGCCCGAATCCTTTCCGCCGCTCTCTTCTTTCCCCTCCTGACCTTCGCGTCCCCGCCGGAAACGCCGAAAACCATCATCGAGTTGCAGCCCTTCCGCCAGTCCAACTCCATTCCCATCCGTTCCGCCGGCAGGGACGGCGTGACAACCCTCGTCAACCTCAACCCCGCAATCAATTCCTGGTTCCTGCTTCGCCTGAAATGGAACGGCGCGCCCGCTGAATCCGCCTACCACCTCGAGAATGCCGAGCCGCGCACCCGGAAACTCGTCCTCGATGAGAAATACCCTTCCGGCATTCTCGTCCTCGAAGCAGGAAAGACCTATCCCTGCGAGTTGTTCTCAGCCCTCGATCAGGCCAAAGCCTCCCCGCGAATCTTTGCGCCCCTTTGCAATGGCAAAATCTACCTGCGCAATCCGGCCACCGGAAACCGCACCACGCTCGAGGCCGCCACCGAATTTCTCCGCGAGCGTGTTTGGGGCGGGGAAAAGCTCATCTCCTTCGGCCACATCCTCCTCGGCGGCATGCATCGTGAGACCGGAAAATTCGAACCTGCCGCCGCATCCCAGCCGGATTCCGCGCCAGGCGCCCCGCTCCCCGCACTCGTCGATCCGAAATTCAAGCTCCGCCTGCTGGCCCCGGGCAATCTCGGCATCGTCGTCGAGAACCCCGCCGGCGCCGGCATGCGCCCGGGAGCCTGGTATCCTGCTCTCGCGAACCCTGGAATCTTTGCCGGCCTCATCCAACCCGACCTCCTCGACCCCGCCATCCTCTCGAGCTATCCCGCCGCCGTCAACCGTCTGGACAGCGTCGAAGCCTCCGCCCTCTGCTACCTCATCGCCTTCGATCTCGACCTCTTCGACTTCGCCTACTCGAGAGGAACTGCCCATCCCCGCGTCGGCTGGTCAGACCACATGCTGCCGCGGATGAAGGACCCGAATTTGCCCGGCCCCGACGGCATCGGCTCCATCGCTCCTCTCGTCTCCACCGGCCTCGTCAGCCCCGAAGCCGTACCCAGGACAGTGGCCGCCTTCACCGCCGGATTCAAGCGCGCCCATGGGGCGTTCAAATACGGCGAACTCGCGCTCCGCAACCGTGGCTCCCACTACGGCTCTCTCGAAAACGGGGTGGTCTTCAGCAAACTCCAGCCCGGCCTCTCCACGGTCTTCATGCTCGACAACGGCGCCGTCGCCATGAAGACATGGATGGACGCCGACAACCAACTGCTGCCTCGCATCCGCTATGCCCTTCAGAATGGCGTTCCCTTGATCGAGTTCGACAACACCGCCCGCCGCGGCATTCCCGGCCCGCTCGTCGCCCGTTGGGGACCCGGCAACTGGTCCGGCTCCCAGGATTCGAAGCTCCGAACCCTCCGCGCCGGAGCGGCCATTCAAACCAGCGGCGGCAAGCGGTTCTTTCTCTACGCTGTCTTCTCCGAGGCTACGCCCTCCGCCATGGCGCGCATCTTTCAGGCCTACCGCGCCGATTACGCCATGCTGCTCGACATGAACGCTCTCGAGCACACCTACCTCGCCGTCTACCGCCGCTCCGGTGGACAGCTTTTCCTCGATCATCTCGTCAAGGGAATGGCCGCTGTCGAAAAGTCCTCTTCCGGCGAACTCGTCCCGCGCTTTGCCGGATATCCGGATAATCGGGACTTCTTCTACGTCACCCGAAAGGAACCCAAGCCGTGAACCTCTCGCGAGTTCTTGCCATGTTGCCTGCCGCTCTCTGCGCCCAACCGGCGGCGCTTCAGCAGCAGAACGAAATCCTGTTCCGGCAATTGCAGCGCGCCCACTCCCTTTCGGACGCGCAGATGCGGGACATCCGCGGCATTTTCTCCAGGTCCGGCTACATAGGGCAGGGAAATCCCGCCATTGCCCGCCATCCGGCCACGGCGGAAGATTGTCTCGCCAAGGCGCGCCGGCTCTCCATCTCCTACGCCAACCCCCGGTTCGAGAAAATCTGCGGCGCAAAATACATGGCCCCCCTCTACAACCCCTCCACTCAGGCTCCCGAAAACGCCAAAGCCTGCATCGATCAGTTCGAATTCCCGGACATTCCCTGCGCCTATCCCGTGGTTTGGGTGCGCGCGCGCGAGGCAGCCCAAATCTGCTGGGCCATGGGAAAACGCCTCTGCGATGCGCATGAATGGGAAGGCGCCTGCGCCGGAAGCCTCGAACCTCCCGATTACCGCTTCGATCTCGCCATCGGCGTCAGCCCCGCCGCCGCTTTCGAGCGCATGCGCATTGCCCACAACAAGGCGCACAGCAGCGGCAAGACGTGGAGCTACGGCCCCGCCTATCAAAACGGTGTCTGCGCCGCCTCGAGTTCCAAGACCCCGGGATGCCAGGGCGGCGGCTGGAACGCATGCGGCTCCAACACCTTCCCCGCCGGATTTTTCCCCGATTGCCACAGCCCGCTCCAGGTCTACGACCTCAACGGCAACGCCGCCGAACACATGAACCTGCCTCTCAACAAAGCTCAGATGTCGAGTCTTGGCAGC
The DNA here is from genome assembly GCA_020847895.1 of Bryobacterales bacterium. GTDB lineage: Bacteria > Acidobacteriota > Terriglobia > Bryobacterales > Bryobacteraceae > CADEFT01. The sequence goes on along the minus strand of JADLBG010000046.1, from coordinate 1,187 downwards.
CGCGAGCTAGGCTATACGGAAATGAAGGGCAGTTGGTTCATCTTCGACACTTACCGCGCCCATGAAGATTGGTGCCGCTGGCGCGCTCCCTATTGGCACGGCAGCCGCGTTCTCGACCCGTACAGCCACGCCAATTATCATCTCGGGTTCCGCTGCTGCAAGAGCCTCGAGTAATTCCCCGGTCCCTCCCCCGCATGCAGCCCCAGCAGATCGAGCAGTCCGCGAACAGGCGCCTCTTCCGTCACCGCTCCCGCAAACCGCGCATCCGCCAGAATCTCCGATACCGGACGCAGCCTGCCGTCTACCAGCGCCATCGCGCTCACCAGCCGGATTCCATGGCTGTAGTCCGCGTAGCTCGCGCCATGCACCGTGCTCAACGGCTGAATCGGCGCTCCCGGACCGCGATGCCACCCATAGATGGCGATCTGCCCCGGCTGCCGCAGCAGCCGTACCGTCACCACGACATCCTTCTTCTGCCCCGAAACCAGCGCGCCTTCGGAGATGCCCTCGGCCTTGTATTGCGCCTCGATCATCTGGTTGTGCCGCCAGTAGTACTCGCTCGAGGTCATCCGCGGCCCCGCGGCCATCGGCTTCGGCGTCAGATGGTAGCCGGACTGCGCATAAATCGCATCCACCATCTTCTTCGTCGGCAGCAGAAACCCGAACCGGTTGGCGATGGCCACCGCCGTGTGCAGATTCATGGGAATCCGCAGAAAATCGCGATTCGAGCCGATGGCCAGGTACTCCGGCATCACAAAAATAGTCGCTGCCGCCGCCCGCCCCGCCTTCTCCAGCCGCACCGGAACCAGCTTTCGCAAAAAACCAGGCAGGTTCCCTTCGAGCAACTGCTGAAGTATCGCCTGCTCGCGATCCTCGCGGCTCATCGTTGCGATTGCCTTGGCGAACTCCGATCCAGTCAGCGCATGAAGCGGCCTTGCCGGGATGCCCCTGGTCAGCGCGTCACTAACCGGCTCGCAGACCGCAACCCCGTGTGCCCAAAATACGGACACCGCCAGAAGCTTCATGTGCGTGGATCGCATCGGGAACAGACTTGCCCATTCTAGTGTAGTGGAACCGAATTGGCTTTGATTAACTCTAACTGCGCCTGGAGGGCTTCCTTCGCTTTGGCGATCTTCCGCAGAATGTCCTCGCCTTTCGCCCGCCAGACATAGCGCTTGGGATTGGCG
>JADLBG010000045.1 GCA_020847895.1 Bryobacterales bacterium | reverse complement strand
TTAGCCAGTTTCTCGAAATTGATTTTTTCCACGGTGTCGGTAGGCTGGTGGTAGTCCGGATGAAACCCGGTGAACCACCACAAGGCGGGAACATGCCGGAGCAGGAACGGGAAATGATCGCTGCGCCGGAGAACGTTGAAGGCGACATCGTGATCCCACTTATGATTGAGTGCCAGGCCCACTTTCTGATCGGCATTTTCGACAGCCGCGCAATATTGGGGGCTGAACACGCAGCCGATCAGGTTCAGTTCGTTCGAAGTATCGGCGGCGATATCGACCAACCCCCGGGTTTCTCCCGTTTGTGTCTCATTGCGCCCGACCATGTCGAAATTGAGGACGGCGCGCGTCTTGGCGATGGGGATGACCGGTGAGGAGACATAGTGGTAAGCGCCCAGGAGTCCGCGTTCTTCGGCGGCGAAGATGATGAAGAGCAGAGTACGCTTGGGGCGGGGCGCGGCGGCGAAAAGGCGGGCGAGTTCCAGCACCGCGATCGAACCGGAGGCGTTGTCGTCGGCGCCGGGCATGAGGGTTTCTCCAACCCGGCCGTTGTGATCGTGATGGCCGGTGAAAAGGATGGCTTCATTCTTGAGTTGAGGATCGGAGCCCTGAATCATGCCGATGACGTTGTAGCCTACGCCCCGTTTGCGCTGCTGGAAACGGATCTGAGCCTTGGCGGGAAGCGGAGCAATGGAGAGACCGGCGGGCGTTGTTCCTGATTCGATCTTCGCCTGGATGGCCTTGGGTTCCGTCTGGAGCAGTTCCTGCCCAACCTTTTCACTCACGGTGAAGATGGGGATAGCATCTTTTTCCTCGAGAATCTGTGGAGCAATCGAACTGTTCACGGTGGAAGTGCGGGGACGCCGGGCGGATATTTCCGCGTAGGTGGGATGCGTTCGTCCCGGGTCCGGCATGAGGAGCAGGGCCAGCGCGCCATGGCGGGCGGCATTGGTCATCTTGTAGTAGGAATGCGCATAAAGGGAGAGTCCCGATCCGGCAAAGGGCGATTGCGGATCGGACTCGCGGGGTTCGTGGTCGAAGACGAGCACCATCTTTCCCTTGACGTCGAGTCCGGCATAGTCGTCATACCCGGCTTCGGGAGCCGTAATCCCGAAACCGGCGAACACGATGGGGGCGCTCAGCCGCACCGGTTTGTGAAACGATGCGCCGAGGGTGTACTTCTTCTCCCCGGCCGGGAGCCGGACATCGATCCATGTCTGTTCGCGATTGAGCCGGTATTCGAGCAGCGGCACCCGCTGCTCGAAGCCGCCGTGAACGCCGGGAGCAACGCCGGATGCTTTCATTTCCGCCGCAAGCCAGTCCGTGGCCGCCTGGTCCCCCTTGGTCAGGGATAGCCGCCCGTCAAGCGCGGGGGAGGTGAGATAAGTAATTCCGGCGCGCAGCCTGTCGATGGAAGCCATCTGGGCCGCCGCCGGAATTGTCAATAGGACGAGAAATAGGCGCATCAGAATCAGGTTACCGCCGAGCCGGCGCGGACCGCGCGTCATGGCGTTTTCGGGCGTACGGGCCGCGCGGGCGAAGCCGTCAGAAATGCAGACGAAGGGTGTACTGCACCTCGCGGCCGTAGTTGACCTGAGAGGTAATCCCGCCGAATTGCGTACTGGTCACGGTGAGATTCGGGTTGCCCGGCATGACACTGTTTGTCAGGTTGTAGCCCTCGAGCCGGAGTTCGAGTTTGAACCGCTCGGTGAGCGAGAAGTTCTTCGAGAGGGTGCTGTCGAGTTGCCAGTAACGCGGCCCGGTGAGGCCGTCGTATTGAAAGGGGTTCGTGCGGGGCGTGTATGCCGTAGCCTGCTTGAACACCGAGGTATTGAACCATCGCTGCCAGGTGGGGTCCGCCAACACCGGGTCGCCGGAAACATCCAACTGGCCGAAGCGCAGGAAGGAACCCGAGTTCCACATGAAAATGTGGCTGGTGGACCAACCGCCCAGAACGGCGTTGAGCACTGGATGCATCTGTGAGCCGAAGCGGCGTCCGCGCCCGAATGGAAACTCGATGGTGGTTCCGATCGTCATGCGATGGCGCGGCATGGAACTGGGAATCATTGTCAGTTTGTTGGCGTATGTGTCCGGATCGTTGAAGAAGGCCCCGGTGCTCTCCTGGTTGTAGTTGTACCCCCAGACGACGCTGTAGCCTTGCGCGAATCGGCGCTGCACGCGGAGTTGGATGGCCTTGTAGTGATTGTCGACGCCCGGCATGAAGGTTTGGGTAAGGGCCCCGTATTGCGGGTATGGCTTGAGCAGAGTAGACAGAGGAACGGTAGCCTGGCCGCGAAGCTGGCCCGGCATGAGGCTGGAGGGAAGCCCGAAGAACGGATTCGCCACCGGGGCGGCGAGCGCCGTCTTGTAGGTGTAGCCCAACTGCGGATCCATCATGTTCAGGGACTGTCCGAACCCCGCATTTCCTCCTTGTCCTTCGGGGACCATGTTATGGCCGAAGTTCATGAAGAAAGTGCCATCCAGCTTCATTCCCCAGACAAGGTCGCGCTCGACCGTGAAATTGAACCGGTCGTTCATCGGAATGTGCATGCTCTGGTTAGCCCAGTTCGTGGTTCCCGTGGAGCCGAGATTCGTGTTGCGCCCATTCCCCCTGCCGATGGGGAGGACCAGCGGGTTTGAGGAGGGAAACGGATTGCTGAAGGCGCCCTGCGGAATGCCCTGCACCGATACAGGCCCGTTCGAGGAAGCAGAGAAGCCGTCCGTCGAGGGGAGTATCCACGAATAGCCGAGCACGCTCATGATGGGTACCGCGTAGCGCGCGTAGCCGACACGGATGGCGGTCTTATCGTTGGCGCGCACCGCGATGCCCAGCCTCGGGAGAAAGCTGGTTCTGGGAGCATGGTACAGGCCCGGATTCTGATCGTCCGTGTATATCCAGGCTCCGTTGTAGATGGGTTTGGGAGCGCCTTGTATCGTGGCCACCTGGGGAGGCATGACCGGCGGCTTGCTCTGGAATTCAGGGATGGGATTGGTGAGATCGAGATAGCGCGCCATGCGGCCTTCGCGTTCGGAAGGAGCCGTCTCATATTCCCACCGCAGGCCGAGATTGAGCGTCACCCGGCGGTTCAGCTTGAAATCGTCCTGGAAGAAGAGTCCGTACTGGTCCTGCTTGGTGTAGCGCGGGGAAACATAGTTGGAGGCCAGCGAATTGTCGATGGCGCCGAGCAGAAAAGTGGCCCAGGCGCTGCCCGTGTTCAGCGTGTCCGGCACGATGTAGGTGTTGGCGGTGTAGTTCGCGGTGAAGGGGAACGTGCCGAGGTTCGGCAGTTGCGAATACTCATAACCGTGGCGGTAGGCCATGCCGAATTTCATGTAATGGCGGCCCCGGTCGTGGCCCATGCTGCCTTGATAGGAATACTTGCGCGGACGGTAACTCCACCAACTCGACTTTCCGAAGGTCGCCCCGCCGATATTCAGGTTCGGATAATAGACCGCGGGCATGTCCGCGGTGTAGGGCTTATACCAGGGGTTGTTGGGCCAGTATTTGGCAAGCCCTGCCTCACCGAGTTTCGCCCAGGCGGAGTCGTACTCATCCTCGGAATAAACCACACCCATGCGGAAGTTGATTGTCGTGCGCGCGCTGAGCGTGTAGACGCTGTCGAAGGCGCCGTTGAGGGCATCCATCAGTCCGCCGTTGTCTGACGTTGTGGCGGGGCTGTTGCCGTAGTTGTTGTTATCAAGCCGCGTGCGGATCACGCTGTAGCGCGCGAAGACCTTCCATTTCGGCGTGATGTTCCAGTCCGTGCGATTCGAAAAATTCCAGTAATCGAGGAACCATGCGTATCCGGTACGGTAGTTGTTGACGCCCGAAAGATCGTCACCCGGGTTGTTGGGCTTCCAGATGTCATTGAGGAACAGCAGGGAGGTGAGATCCATCTGGGAACGCGGGACGAGGTTTCCGGCAAAGGGCTGGCGGGTCGCGGTATTTGTAGCGGCGTTGGTTTGTGTCGTGTAGGGGTCGAAGATGGTGCGCAAGGCGCCGGTCTTGGTGAGCGTCCTCGAGAAGTCGCCTACGCGTTCCAGGTCGGTGGGAAGCGTGATCACCTTCGTATACGGCTGGCGATTCTTCCACTTCTCAAACGTAAAGAATGTGAACAGCTTGTCCTTCAGAATCGGACCACCGATCGTTCCGCCGCCAACGTGATTGCGCACCACGTTTGGGGCGCGCGTGAAGGCGTTGGAAACGGCGTTCAACGATGGATTGCGGCCGAAGTAGTAGAGACTGCCGTGATATTCGTTTGTGCCCGCTTTCATGCCGACGTTCAAAACGCCGCCGGCGGAGAATCCCGATTCGGCGTCGACGGAGTTCTGCTGCACGGTGAACTCCTGCACGGCATCCATGGGCGGTGAATACGAACCTCGCGAGCCGACGCCGATGGGTGAGCCGTCGATTTGCACTTCGTTCCGTCCGCTGGTCTGGCCGCCGACATCCACTCCGGTGGTGGAGAGCTGATAGAACGGGTTGCGCTTGGACATGTCGGAATAACGGTTGACCACCGCCGGATCCAGCATGGCGAGGGTGAAAGGGTTTCGAGCAAGCACGGGCAACTCTTTCAGCATGGTCCCATCGACGGTCTGCGAAAGAGTCGTGGTATTGAACTGGAGTTCCACCGCGGCGGCGCTGACGGTGACCGTCTGGTTGACGTCTCCGACATTGAGCGTGGCGTTGATCGTAAGATCGGAACGGACCAGCACCTGCACGTTCTCCTGCACGTACTTGTTGAACCCGGCAAGTTCAGCGGTGAGGGTGTATGAGCCGGGCTCGACAAAGTCGAACAGATAACGGCCGATCTCATCGGTGGTGCGCACCGTCGATATTCGGGTGTTGGCGTTGAGCAGCGTAACAGTGGCTTGCGCGATAGGCGCGTTCGATGTATCAGTAATGATTCCCTGAACGCGGCCGCGATAGTCTTGAGACCAGGCGGCAAGAGCGAAGCAGAGAAAGAGTGCGAGGCTGGAAAGTATGCGAGACATGGCGGACCTCCAAAAGGATACAGGGGATCTTATCATCCAATGTTGGGACCGTCAACACAATGGCCGGAATCGATATTGAAATCGATAATCACTCAAGGCGAACTGGCGGCGTATCCGGAACGCGCTTGTGGCCGCTCACAGCATGGGGGATAGTCTCCCCAGCCCTTCGTCAGATCCACACGGTTTCGACCGGCAAACCTTTGGCGCACAGTTCACAAGTGTCCGCATCGTTCGAGTAGCGCCCTTCCAGCCGGGCAAGGTAATAGAGTGGAAGGTCGCCGAAATCGGGCGTTTTCGGCGTGGGCTGGTAGATGATGACAGCCATCCCCACCACTTCGCCGCCATTGGACTCGACCAGTGACTTGAGTTG
>JADLBG010000044.1 GCA_020847895.1 Bryobacterales bacterium | reverse complement strand
CTCGCGTAGGCGAGGGTGGAGAAGCCAAAGAAGAAGATCAGCCAGGCGAGGTTGGGAGCGTAGGCGGCTCCCGCCAGGGTAGTCATTCCCAGGCCTGACACGAGCGCCACGAAACGCCGCGAGCGGAGCGTGGGCCAACCGCGCTGGATCAGGTAGCTGGACAGCCCGCCCCCGGCGAAGTTCCCGATGTCGGCGGCAAGAAACGGGACCCAGAAGGCAATGAGCGTCTGCTCGGGGTCATAGCCCCTTGAGACCAGGTAGATCGCAAACCAATCCGTGATAAAGAACCAGACCGGATCGGTAAGTGACTTGGAGGCGATGATCCCCCACGTCTGCCGCCAGCCGAGCAGCACGCTGTAAGGGAGCGGCTTTCCCTCGTCTCCATTGCCGGATAGTATAGGTTGAGGGCCACTGGTCAGTTTGCGGAACAGCAGGATCCAGAGAAACCCCAGGGCTCCGGTAAGCACGAACACGGGACGCCAGTTGCCGAACCAGTGATAGGCGGAATAGGCGAGGAATGGGGCAACGGCTCCCCCCACGGCTGATCCGCTGTCGAACAGCGCCACTGCCCACCCGCGTTCCCGCGGGGGAAAGTATTGGGAGACGGTCTTTGCCGCTCCCGGCCAGTTGGCGGATTCACCCGCGCCCAGCAGGAAGCGAAACGCGGAAAAGCTCTTGATCCCCGTGGCGAGCGCGGTGAGCATGGCCGCGGCGGAATAGAACGCCACGGTGAGACTGAGTCCGCGCCGCACTCCGAGCAGATCGAGCACCCGCCCGCAGGCGGTCTGGCCGATGGTATACGCCACGCGGAAGGCGATGATGAGAAGGGCGAACGTCTCGTTATTCCACCCGAATTCGGTCTTGATGTGGGGCGCGAGAACGCTGAGCGTCTGGCGGTCAATATAGTTGATGGTGGTGGACAGGAACAGGGCTGTTCCGATCCACCAGCGGAGTGGGATTTTTCTCATCCGCTAGGGCCTGGGAGTGATGCCGAGAATGCGCGCCAGCGTCCCGCCATACACCTTCCCGCGAATGGTTTCGGGAACCTCACAGGCGTTGAGCAATGCATCGTACCGCGCGATGACGGCGTCGAGATCCTCCGGCGGCTCGTCCGTTCCGAAGACCAGTTTCTCAAAGGCGGGAACGGCATGCGGAGAGCTGTGCATCGACGGCCCCTCCCACCACAAATAGTCGCGAAATATGGAGAGGTTCTTGGCCTTTTTCGCCAGGCTTGACCCGGTGAGGTCGAAGTACAGGCGCGGGCACCAGCGGGCGGCCTCGGCGGCCTCGTCATACCAGGGGTTTCCGAGGTGGGCTCCCTGGATGTAGAGCTTTGGGAACGCGCGGGCGATCGTATCCAGGTAGGCCGGCCGCATGCGCTCCATGCCGGTGAATTGCGGCTCTTCGACGTGGGCGGCGATTCCCGTATGGAAAAGGGCCACCATGCGGTGGTGATCGAGCCGCGCGTAATGGGGAAAGTACTGCGGGTCATCCCAGTTATGGCGCGGCCAGTGCATCTTGATTCCCTTGAATCCGGCGGCGGCAAACTCATCGATTTCCTCCAGCGCCGCGGGCTCATCGACGTTGATGCGGCCGTAGGGAATGATGACGTCCGGATGCTGCGCCGCGGCCTTTTTCAAGGCGTCCATGTTCTTGCGGAAGGCGTTGACGCACGCCATCGCGTTGCGCGGCTTGTAATACCGCACCAGGCGGCCGATATAATCCGGCTTATCCTCGTAGTGCTGATGGGAGTCGATGAAGAAGCGCCGCCCGGTCTGCGCGGCGGCGGCCGCAAGCGGGAGCTTCAGGAGATTGCGACGAGACAGTGACATGGGCTGTCCCCCGAAGGTATCACTTTTCGGGGGACGCCGTGTTCAGAACACCTGCCGTCCGGCGGAGGCCGGCTTGAGGAAGGTTTCCAGCATATCCTCGGGAATCGTCAACGACATTCTGAGTTGCGTACCGGTGGCCTTGAGCTCCATCTTCTCGAGAAGGCGCGCCAACTCCGCGGCGCGCTTGTCATTCTGGGCGTTCATCTGCATCATGCCCATCAGAAACCGCACCACGTCGGCCATTGCGGCGGCGTCTTTCGCCGACCGCATCTGGGCCTCGGCCATGACTTCGACATCCGGGCCGAACCGGACGCCCCCGTTCACGCTGTCCACTGACTGCACCAAATTGCCGTTCCCGGCTCCGCCCAACTGGGGTGCGCGAATGCCGCTGGTAATCGCGGCGAGGCTCGCGGTCAGCATCCAGGCATCGAACCGGTTGCCGAGGTCCGTGATTGTGTTGAGGGTTTTCGCATCGAGCACGGGGCCCGGCGCCTGGCGCGCGTCGATAGCCAGTTTCACATAATCAGGGTCGCCGGCCACAGCGGTGGCGGAGTCCGGAATGGCCAGCCAGCCGCGCGAATCCTCACGGCCCGTGAAGATCTGGACCCCATTGTAGCTGGTGGTGGACGACCCCGAGGCGAGCGCGAAACTCTGGATGCGGCTGACATCGAACCGGCCACGGGCCAGTACTACGGTCTTTCCGTGATTCTGGCGCCGGGGCGCGGCCGAGCTCGAGGCGACAATCAGTTCCGTCAGGTCCTGGCGCGGGTCGAACCCCGTGGCGGAGACGAACTTGTTCATGTTCTCATCTTCGGTCTTGAGTTGGTCGAGGATGTACTGTCCGAAGCGGGAGGACTTAATCTGATCCGCCCGGACTCCGGCGACGAAGGCCGCGCCGGGGGGGATCATTCGGAGCAGCGCCGGATCGGCCGCAACCGACAGGCCGGCGGCGACCAGCAAAAGGAGAAGACCGCGCAAAAGTTTCATGGCGTTTATCGCTCTGTCCTAATCTAACGTCAGCGGCCGGTGAAAAGTTCACAGGAAGGTGAAAAAATCTCCGGGCAAGGGGGTGACCGGGCCGGCGGGCCGATTTTGCCTGAACAACTGCTTCTTTTTAAGACTTGAATGTCTTAAAAGAATGGGTGTTATAAGGAACGGGACACCCTATTCTTACAAAACTCCTGCCAGCCACCAGGATACCCGTCTGCCGGAGAGCATGCCGCTCCAGTTCCGGGCTCAGTGTGAAGTTCCTTGCGTGAAGTTCCCTTGACTGAGGGCGGGCTCGCGGTACACTAGCCATCGTGCGTCAGCCCCGTGACATGCCGGCTCTGGTCTATTTGCATGAGAACAACCCATCCGGCTCCGCCGAAGAACCGCGGTGCTGCATCAAGGAACGTTCCGGATTCGCCGAAGCGCTCGGCCTACAGCCGGACTACCTTGACGGCCGGCTTCAACTCGGCCTCCTGCTGAGCCGCAAGAATGATCCGTTCGGGGCAGCCAACGTCTACCGCGAGATCATTCGCCGCAAGCCGGACTTCGCCGAAGCTCGCAACAATCTCGGCCTTGCCTTG
>JADLBG010000043.1 GCA_020847895.1 Bryobacterales bacterium | reverse complement strand
AGCTGATTCACGAGGGCTACACGGGGTACCTGGTGCGCACCAGCAACGATGAAAAACGCGGCGGACACACGGCCGCGCAAAACATCCTGAGCAACGAACAGGAGCACGTCAAGGTAGCGCAGGCCATGGGCTTTCGCGACAGCTTCGATTTCTACTACCAGAACCACGAGATGAACAACATCTCGTCGCTCGATATTCGCGGAAGACTGATCTTCCTCTTCCGGGCGCTGAAAGCGGACACTGTTGTCTCTTTTAATCCATGGGGGCACGGAGAAGAGAACCCGGACCATTGGGCGACGGGGCGCGCGGTGGAGGAGGCGGCGTGGATGTCCGGCATCGAAACCGACTATCCGGAGCACATGGAGGCAGGGTTCATGCCTCATGAAGTGCTGGAGCGCTACTACTTCTATGGGCGTCCGGGGCAGGTGTACAACCGCGTAGTGGACATCGGCTCGCACATCGAGAAGAAGATCGGCGCGATTGTGGAGTGCCGGTCGCAGGGCGACGGCGATGCGGGGTCGAAGCTGCGGGCGAGGTTGGCGAAGGAAGGGAAGCGGTTGCCGCTGCTCGGCGCCGATGATCGCACCGCGGATCGCGAGTACGCGCGGCAGGTCCTGCTCGATGATGACCGCGAATACGGCAAGCCGCACGGGCTCAGGTTCGCCGAGAGGTTCTACTACATTGATCAGCGCCGTCCGCGGGTGTCGAAGGTGGAAGAATACATCAGGCAGCACGCCGCTCCGCTGTAGAGGATCAACATGACACGCCGATCGCTTCTCAAGATGATGGGGGCCGCCGCGCTCCCCTGCCAGGCAATGGAGGCCGCCGAAGCCGCGGGCCCATTGAAGATCACGAAGATCGAAGCGGTTCGATTCCGGCCGGATATGAAGATCCAGGGGATCGCCCCGAACTGGATGTGGGTGCGGTTGACCACGGACAAAGGGATTACGGGAGTCGGGGAGTCGTATCCCGGCTTCGAGGCGCATCGCGGGGCATTGAAGGAGATCGCGCCGTCTGTGATCGGGAAAGACGCGACGCAGATCGAGCGTCTGTGGCAGGACATCTTCTACCGCATTTCCTACCAGCCCTGGGGAGGCGCCGATTCGCGCATTCTGACAGCCATCAATATCGCCCAGTGGGACATCCTGGGGAAGGCGGCCGGCTTGCCGGTCTACCGTCTGCTCGGCGGCAAGGCGCGGGACAAACTGATGGTGTACAACACCATGAACGGCTGGCCGATCAACGGCATGAGGGAGCACACGCATCCCGAGCAACTGGCGGAGTTTCTGCTCAAGCGCGGGATCAAGGGCATCAAGATCTACCCGTATGACCGCGGCCCCGTCAACGCGATGGCGCGGCATGGCGGGACGTTCATCACGCAGGCCGAGTTGAAGCAATCGCTCGAGCCGATTCAGCGCATGCGCAAAGCCGTGGGCGACGATATCGAGATTGCCCTGGACTTGAGCAGCCGGTGGAATCTGCCCTGCTCGCTGCAGATCGCGCATTCCCTCGAGCCCTACGGAATCATGTGGCTGGAGGATCCGATGCTGGCGGACAACCTCTCGGCCTACACGTCGCTGGCGCGGGAGACATCCATCCCCATCTGCATCAGCGAACGGCTGGCGACGCGGTTCCGCTTCCGGGAGATGTTCGAGCAGCATGCCGTCGACGTCGTGATGTTCGACGTCACCTGGTGCGGCGGCATTTCCGAGGCGAAGAAGATTGCCGACATGGCGGATACGTACAAGATCCCCAGCGCTCCGCATACGGGGGGCGGCCCCATCCTGTGGTTCTCATCGATGCACACCGCGGCCTCGCTCACGAATTTCTACATCATGGAGAGCGTCTATCACCTTTACAACGACGTTTACCCGCACTTCCTGAAGAACGTGCCCGTGCCGGTGAACGGATATGTCACGCCTCCCGAGAGTCCGGGCCTGGGAGTGGAGTTGAAAGAAGAGGCCCTGCGCAGTGGCGACGTGACCATGGAGACCATCGCCGAGCTGTAGCGGAGTCTTCGGAATCACTTCTGCGGGCTGGTGAACGGAGAAGAGGTCCTTGAACTGGGAGTTGAAGGATTTCGCCTCGCTTGCGGCCTGTTTGATGGTGTCGTCCCTGTTTGATGGTGTCGTCGAGGTCGCGCTTGACTGAATTTTCGCGCACAGGCGCGGAGGGCGTAGAGCGCGGGAAGTTGATGGTTAAGTGAACAGGCGGCGGAAGGTGTCTTCCTCGAAGCCGACGATTAGAGTGCGGCCTATGCGTAGCGTGGGCGCGCGCAGGTTTCCCGTGGGCCCCAGAAGGAGGGCCTTGAGCGCGGCGGGGGTTGGCTTTTGCTTCTTCAGATCGAGGTGGATGACTTGTTTGCCTTTGGTGGCATAGATCTCGTCCGCTTCGCGCGCGAGGGCGAGGGCCGCGGCTTCGTTGCGCGTGTTCTTTCTGGCATCCACCTGCTCGGCGGTCCGGATGTGATGTTGCGCAAGAAACTCCTGCGTTTTTCCGCGGGTCTTTCAACCGGGGCGGTGGTAGCTCCAATCAATCCGGTTCGGCATTTAGTCTTGTTGTTCGGGCTGGGTGGGCGGCTTCGACTGGCTGTTTTGTGACTGGGCAAATTTCTCCAACTGCGAGATCTGGCCTTTGACCACGGCCGCGTCCGGGGCGTTTTCGGGGAGCATGCTGAGGTAGCCCTTCATCTGCTCCATGGCGCCGCTGACGTCGTTTTTCTGGGCGAGAACGATGCCGAGGACATGGCGCATCTTGGGGATGCGCTTTTGCGGGTCGGCTTTCACTCCATCGCGGGCGCTCTTTTCCGCCGCGTCGAGGTTGTGGAGATTGAGGTTGGCGACGGCGTTGTAAAAATAAGCTTGCGGGAAATCAAAGGGATTGAGTTTGAGAGCCTTCTCGCTGTCCGCGGCGCAGGTCTTCCAATCATTTTCACGGGCGGAGAGAAAGGCGAGTTGCACGTAAGGTTCGACCAGTTTGCCGTCCGAGGCGAGGGCCTGCTCGTAAGCCTTCTTGGCTTCGGCGGGCTGGTCCATGCTCTCGAGCACGCGGCCGAGATCCTGCCAGGCGTTGGCGAACTTGGGATAGATGGTGACAGCTTTTTCGAGTTCTTTCCTGGCTTCGGGATATTTCTTCTTGCGGGCCTGTTCGCGGCCCTTTTCGAAGGCTTTCCTCGCGTCCTTCGGGGCCATGGCGCTGGTGGCGCTGAAGGTAAGTCCCTCAACGTTGGCCAGGCGGCGGAGGATGATCACGCCGATGTCGGGATTGTCCATCGACCGGCGGCCGCCGAGGTTGACCGATTCGGAGCGGTAGCCGGCAAGCGACGCGCGCAGTTCGCAGCCCATGAGGTCGCGTTCGGAGATGCCGCCGCGGGTCGACCCGCCCATTCCTCGCGTGCCCCCCATGCCGCCCATGCCGGGCGAGTTCGGGCCGAATACGTCGCCCGACGTGTTGCTGACGCTGGCGTCGGCCATCACCGCGGCGTTCTGGCCGAGTTGGAAGCTGAAGCGGCCTTTCGTATCGGTGTACGCCTCGGGGCGGGGGTTGCCGTTGCACACGCGTTCAATGACAACGGGTTCCGGCGGCGGAGTCCCATCTTCCATCATGACCTTGCCGGAAAAGAAGATGGGGCGCTGCATGTCGGTGGGGAAAGGCGTTTGGCGCTGGTCGTTGGGGCTTGGGAATGAGGGGGGGCGGGATGTGGAACCGGGGACGCTGCCCGGAGAACCGCCAGGAATTCCGCCGGGAGTTCCGCCGGGAGCGGTGGTGCTTCCAGCAGAACCGGTGTTTCCTCCCCCGCCGCCGCGCGAACCCTGGGCGAAGACAAGCGTGATGCACGCGGTAAGCGAAATTGCTGTCAGGGAACAGCGGGCAACCAGAGCAGAGTAATGCATGAGCCCTCCTGAGGTTCAAGACTGGGGCGGCGGATGTCCAGGCCGCGGCTATGCGCACATTATGGCACACGGATGGACCGGCGTCTTGGGGGTGCGGCGCGGAGTGGGGAGGAGGATGTTTACAATAGATGCATGATCGCACGATGCTATTGGCTCCTGATTCCCGCTCTCCTGGCGGCGTTCGGCTGTTCGGAAGCCCCTAAGGAAGCAGCCAGGAAGAAGGAACCCCCAAAACCGCCGGAACCTGTTACCGGACGCTATGCTTTTTATCAAATGTTCCCCGCCGCCCGCGCCTGGGCGGTAGACGTGCAGCCCATTCAGATCACCAGCATTTCTCTTAAGGATGTACCGACCGGCAAAGGGAAGTACGGGGCATGGCAGTGCGTGTTCGTGTCACCGGCCAAAGGACGAATGAAGACGTACAGTTATTCCGTGATCGAGGCGGGCGGCAGCCTGCATCAGGGTGTGTTTGCGCTGCCGGATGAACGGTTTAGCGGGTCGCTTGGGCAGGCGAAGCCGTTCCTGGTGGCCGCATTGAAGATCGACTCGGATGAGGCGTATGAGACGGCAGTGAAGAAGAGCGCGGATTACATAAAGAAGTTTCCGGATACGCCGATCATGTTCCAACTGGAGTTGACGCCGCGATATCCCGATCCGGCATGGCGCGTGATTTGGGGCGAGTCGGTGGGTAGCAGCAACCATTCGATCTTCGTCGATGCGACGACAGGGGCCTATTTAGCCACGGCGCGGTGATCCAGCGGTCTCTCGCCGCCAAGGCGCGGAGGTTTACTAAGACTAAGTTCTGGTTGTCGCTCTTGGGTTACACTTTTTGGATCACGTTCAAGAGGCCGGTGAGGGAGGTGCGGCTGGCGAAGGCTTTTCCTTTTGGGCTGTGGTAGTGGGTTTCGAGGGTGAATGACTCTTTGTAGCCCGCCTTCAGCAGCGCGCGTATCTGGCCCAGGTTGTCCATTTCGCCATCGCCGACGGCGCACCATTCGCCCTTGCCGTTGACGAAGCGGTAGTCGCGGAGATGGACGTGAATGATGCGGGCGGGGTCGAGTTTGCGGTAGCCCTCGGGGAAGGCGT
>JADLBG010000042.1 GCA_020847895.1 Bryobacterales bacterium | reverse complement strand
CGGAGAGTGGCGGCCCGGGGGTGCGCTTGTGCTCAAAGCCCTCGAAGCGACAACATGGTAAGGTATGGCTCAACCGCTTAATAAGTACAGTTCCCGCATCACCCAACCCAAGTCGCAAGGCGCATCGCAGGCGATGCTTTACGCCACCGGCCTCACCGAAGAGGACATGAACAAGCCCCAGGTGGGCATCGCCAGTGTCTGGTTCGAAGGCAACCCCTGCAACATGCATCTGCTCCATCTCGCCGAGAAGGCGCGCGAGGGGGTCACCGCCGCCGGCCTCGTCGGCATGCGCTTCAACACCATTGGGGTCAGCGACGGCATTTCCATGGGCACCGATGGGATGAGCTTTTCTCTCCAATCCCGCGACCTCATCGCCGATTCCATCGAGACCATCATGGGCGGCCAGTGGTATGACGCCAACATTTCGATTCCCGGCTGCGACAAGAACATGCCTGGCTGCATCATCGCCATGGGCCGCCTGAACCGGCCCGCGCTGATGATCTACGGGGGCACCATCAAGCCCGGCTGCACGGATCACAACGTGCTCGACATCGTTTCCGCCTTCCAAAGCTATGGAGAATTCCTCTCGGGAAATATCAGCGAAGAGCAGCGCAGCGACATCGTGCGCCACGCCTGTCCCGGCGCGGGCGCCTGCGGCGGCATGTACACCGCCAACACCATGGCCTCCGCCATTGAGGTGATGGGGCTCACGCTGCCTTACAGCTCGTCCACTCCCGCCGAAGATCCGGGCAAACTCGAGGAATGCTACCGCGCCGGGCTCGCCATCCGCAGGCTGCTCGAACTCGACCTCAAGCCCCGCGACATCCTCACTCGCGAAGCGTTCGAAAACGCCATGGTGCTCACCTCCATCCTCGGCGGCTCCACCAACGCCGTCCTCCACCTGATCGCCATCGCGCGCTCCGTCGACGTGCCGCTCACCATCGACGATTTCCAGAAGGTGAGTGACCGCACCCCCTTCCTCGCCGATTTGAAGCCCAGCGGCAAGTACGTCATGGAGGATATCCACGAAATCGGCGGCATTCCCGCGGTCATCAGGATGCTGCTCGATGCCGGGCTTCTGAACGGAAACTGCATGACGGTCACCGGAAAGACGCTTGCTGAAAACGTCAAGGACCTCCCGGGACTCAAGCCCGGCCAGGAAGTGATCCGCCCGCTTTCGAACCCCATCAAGGCCACCAGCCACATCCAGATTCTTCGCGGCAACCTCGCTCCCGAAGGAGCGGTGGCCAAGATCACGGGCAAGGAAGGCCTCGTCTTCACCGGACCGGCGAAGGTCTACGATTCCGAAGAGGATATGCTGCATTCGCTCGAGCGCAAGGAAATCGCCAAGGGCGACATCATCATCATCCGCTACGAAGGTCCGAAGGGCGGTCCGGGAATGCCGGAAATGCTCACGCCCACTTCGGCCATTATGGGCGCGGGTCTCGGCAAGGATGTGGCGCTCATGACCGACGGCCGTTTTTCCGGCGGCTCGCACGGCTTCATCGTCGGACACGTCACGCCTGAAGCGCAGGTGGGCGGCCCCATCGCTCTGGTGAGGAACGGCGATATCATCACCATCGACGCGGAGAAGAATCTCCTCGCGGTGAATCTCTCCGATGCCGAACTCGACGCCCGCCGCGCCGCCTGGACCATGCCGCCCTACAAGGCCACGCGTGGAACGCTCGCCAAGTACATCCGCCTGGTCAAGAACGCCAGCATGGGCTGCGTCACCGACGAAGAGTAGTCCGTGTCCACTCTCGGAAACGTTCGCGCCACGGGCACAGCGGCTATCCTGCTGCTGTGCCTGTCCTGCGGAGGAGGCAAGCCTCGAATGTCCATTGACCGG
This sequence comes from Bryobacterales bacterium, assembly GCA_020847895.1. Classification (GTDB taxonomy): domain Bacteria; phylum Acidobacteriota; class Terriglobia; order Bryobacterales; family Bryobacteraceae; genus CADEFT01. Next base: position 17,200 of record JADLBG010000042.1, on the reverse strand, counting down.
CACTCGTATTCGAACCCCGGCCAGGTTCGTATCAAACACCTCGACCTCGACCTCACGGTTCATTTCGAGGGCAAGATCCTCGACGGGACGGCCACGCTCACGCTCGTCCGCGGGGAAAACGGAGTGCCGCTCGTGCTCGACACGCGCGATCTGAAAATTGATCAGGTCGAGACGGGTGAGAAGGCCGATGGCCCCTACAAGCCCGTGGAATTCACCCTTGGCGCCAGGGACCCGATCCTCGGCGCGCCCCTCACCATCCAGGCGGATGACGACGCCAACTTCGTGCGCATCCGCTACGCCACCAGTCCGGAGGCCACCGCCCTGCAATGGCTCACGCCCGAGCAAACAGCGGGCAAGCGGCATCCTTATCTGTTCACGCAATCGCAGGCGATCCACGCCCGCTCCTGGATTCCGCTTCAGGATTCCCCCGGCGTCCGCATGACTTACCGGGCGCGCATCCGCACGCCGAAAGACCTCATCGCGCTCATGAGCGCGCGCGCCGATTTCCGCCTTGCCGATCCGAAGCAGGCTCCCACCGGCGACTACACGTTCCGCATGCCGCAGGCGATTCCCTCCTACCTCATCGCGCTCGCGGTGGGCGATGTCGAGTTCCGCTATCTCAGCAGCCGCGGCGGCGTGTGGGCCGAACCTTCCGTGGTTGACAAAGCCGCGGCGGAATTCGTGGATACGGAGCGCATGATCCAGGCCGCGGAAAAGATCTACGGGCCGTATGCATGGCTGCGCTACGACATCCTCGTCCTGCCGCCGTCGTTCCCTTTCGGGGGCATGGAAAACCCGCTGCTCACATTCGCCACGCCGACGGTCATCGCCGGCGACAAAAGCCTCGTCAGCCTCATCGCGCACGAACTCGCCCACTCGTGGTCCGGCAATCTGGTCACTAATGAAACCTGGAGCGATTTCTGGCTCAATGAAGGCTTCACCACCTATGTGGAGCGCCGCATTCAAGAAGTGGTCTACGGCGAAGCCCGCGCGCGCATGGAGGCTGTTCTCGGACGGCAGGAACTGGAGCGCGAAATGGCGAAACTCCCTGAACGCGACCAGATCCTGCACATCGATCTCACCGGCCGCGATCCTGATGATGGAGCCACGCTCGTTCCCTATGAAAAAGGCGCCCTCTTTCTCACCGCCCTCGAACAAGCCTTCGGACGCGAGCGCTTCGACGCGTGGCTGCTCGCCTATTTTCGCAACTTCCGCTTCGAGAGCATCACGACGGCGGTGTTTCAGGCATTTCTCCGCGACAACCTGCTGCGGAAAGATTCCGCCGCCGCGGCCAAAGTGCCTGTCGAGGAGTGGCTCACCAAGCCCGGCATTCCGGCCGGCGCGCCGCGTATCACTTCGGACGCCTTTGTCCCCGTGGATGAAGTGGCCGCCATCTGGAAAACCAGGGACGCGCCGGAGACCAAAGCGCGAACCAGGGAATGGTGCACGCAACAGTGGCAGCATTTTCTGCGCGCCTTCCCGGCCACGGCGGGCTCCGCGAAGATGGCGCAACTTGACCGCGTCTTTGGATTCTCGAAATCAGGCAATTCCGAAATTCTCTTCGAGTGGCTGATGATGACGGTCCGCAATAGTTACAAGCCCGCCTATCCGGAACTCGAGCGCTTCCTCACCACGGTGGGGCGGAGGAAATTCCTCAAGCCGCTGTATGAGGAACTGGCCAAGACCCCCGAAGGGAAGGCCCGCGCGGAGGCCATCTACGCGGAGGCGCGGGGCGGCTACCATCCCATTGCCGCGGCCACCATTGACGGCATCCTGCGCAAAGACGCGGTTCAGTAGGGGCTCGAGCGAAACAGCAGCCAGGCGAGCGCGAAAAGGTACCCGGCCACGGCTTTCCATTCCTTGTTGCGCCGGTACAGTTCCCAGCGGAATCCGCGCCCGCCGCCGCCGCTCACGCGAGGCCAGAGCGAGGGCACGCGCCCGGCATAGCTTCGATAGCCCGGGAACAGCTTCCGCAGGTGTTCTTCCTCCAGTTGAATTACCGGCAGGTAGATCAATACGAACGCCGCGGTGAAGACCAGCGCCAGCCACCAACTGCGCGAGCCTATCACTACGCCGCCGGCCACAAATAGCGAGCCCACATACAGCGGGTTGCGCACGTGCGAATACGGACCGCTCATCGCCAGGTCCTCGTTCTTGGCCAGATGCCCCGCCGCCCAGCCGCGGATCCACACCCCGATCAGACTCACGGGCAGCCCGTAGAGGATCGACTCCACGGTAGGCCGTGACAGCAGAAAGAACGCGGCCAGCAGCAGGAACCCTCCCGGCACGCGGAAGCGCTGCACGGCATCGGCATAAGGCTTCGGAAACGGCATGGCTAGGCGCGTCTCCCACTCAGGCATTGCTCCAACTCGGCGGCCACCGCCTCCGGCGTGATCGCCATCATGCTCGCATCCGCTTCTTCTCTCCGCTTGTAGCTGGTGACCGCATCGCGCGCCCGCAACACGCGAATGGTCCCGCCATACGGACCGTTGCGCAGAGGATCGGTGGGGCCGTACATCGCCACGCCGGGCTTGCCCAGCGCCGCGGCCAGGTGCAGCGGACCGCTGTCGACGCCCACCACCGCCCGGGCACGGCGCGTGGCGCCGATCAGCCCGCTGATGGAGGAAACGTGCGGCGCAGCATCTTCCACCTTGCCGAGCGCCGCTTCCACCGCCGGATGTCCGTTCAATACCAGCGGCATTCCGAACCGCCGCCGCAGAATCCGCGCCAATTCGCCATAGCGCTCGAGCGGCCATTCTTTCGAAGGCCACCCGGCAAAGGGAGACGCCAGCACGAACTCTCCTTCGGGAAGCTCTCCTTCCATCGTTCCATCGGGGAGGGGAAACACGTTCTCGCGCACTCTCGCGCCGCAGCGCGCCGCCAGTTCGAGGTGGCGGTCCACTACGTGCCTGGCCTCCATGGGGTGCGCCTCGGTGTAGAACCAGACCGCCGCGCCTTCCCGCACACCCGCGCGATCGTAGCCGCAGATCCGCCGCGCTCCCGATGCCTTCGCCACCAGCGCTGATTTGATCAGCCCCTGAAAGTCCACAGCCCAATCGATCCGCATCGCCCGCAAGCGGCGCCAGGCCGCCCGTACGCTGCTCCACTTGCGGCGGTTCAGTTCCACAATCTCATCTACGTAGGGATTCCCCGCAAGCAGCACGGCCCACCGCGGCTCCACTACCCACGCCACCCGCGATCCGGCGAAGCTCGATTTGAGACTCGCCACCGCCGGCAGCGCATGAATTACGTCGCCCATCGCGCCCAGCCGCACCGCCAGGATGCGCTCCCCCATTTTTATGCCTTTACCGCTGCTTTGTCGCGCACGAGCGAGAGGAACTCTTCGCGCAGCCGCGCTTCTTCCTCATGCGCAGGCATCACTTCCACATCGCCGCCCGCGGCGTCCTCCACCACCACCGCGCTTACGAAGGCAAGCGATGCCGCCATCTCGGCGCGCGCCCGCATGTCGAGGTAGGCATCTTTGGGGGTCTTCAGCAGCACAACCAGCCTTCCGTCACCCGCGATGCGCCGCAGGCGCTCCACCTGCGCGGGAATCATCGGATCAAAATACCCCGTCACCACGCGCGCGCCGGTCTCTTTGGCCTGCCGCCAGCCCATGATCTTGTTTCTGCTGTCCACGAAATCCGTCCACCTCAATCTTCTATCTCAAACCTTCTATCTCAACAATTCGAGCGCCGTCCGCGCCACCCGCCCGGCGCTCACGCGCGTCATGCAGCGGTGGTCAATGGGGCATTCGCGCAACAGGCACGGACTGCATTCCACCTCTTCCCGCACCACGCGCGCCAGCGGACCCGTGGGCCCCGTCCCCACGTGATCCGTTGCGCCGAACACGGCCACGGTGGGGATGCCCAGCGCGGAGGCAATGTGCATCGCTCCGGAATCGTTCGTCAGCATCGCCTCGCAGGCTGCCGCCATCTCGATGAACTCGCCCAGCGCCGTCTCGCCGGCGAAGTTCCGGCAGGGAACTCCGAATTTGCGCGCCGCCTCGGCCACCACGCCGCACAGCGGGCGTTCTCCGCCTGATCCGAAGAGCGCCACCGATGCCGCCCGCGCGCTGGCCACCATGGCCGCCGCTTCGGCGAACCGCTCCGGCAGCCAGCGTTTCGCGGTTCCGTAAGCGGCCCCGGGGCTGACGCCGATCACCGGCCCCGTTACGCCATGCCGCGCGAACAGAACCCTGCCTGCCTCGCGCGCCGCCGAGGCGCCCTCCAGCCGGATCAACGCCTCTTCGGGCAGCGGGCCCGCCAGCCCGGCGCGCCGCAGCAGTTCGAGGTAGTAAAAGCTTTCATGCCGCGGAATCTCGCCCTTCTTCGGCACTGGAATCGCATGCGTGAGCAGGGGAGTGCGCCCGTCCCTGGCATATCCGATACGCACCGGAATTCCCGCCAGATACGCCACCAGCGCGGCTTCGAAGGCGTTTTGCAGCAGGATGGCGCCGTCGAATTTCCGCTCCCGCAACTCCGCCGCCAGCCGCCACTTCCCTTCCCAATCCTTCGCGCCGCGCCGCGCCGTGTAGGGGATCACTTCGTCGGCGAAGCTCTCGCGCCCGTAGAGATCAGCCACCCAGCCGAGAGCCAGCACCGCGAGGTGCGCCTGGGGAAACCGCTCGCGAATCGCCCGCAGCACCGGCAGGCTCATCACCGCGTCGCCCACCCAGTTGGTGGCGCGCACCACGATCCTTCGCATCTCTGGTATTTTTCCAGGCAAGGTACAATCATCCCATGACCGGGGGAGAACAGCGGCAATTGGATGAGCGGGGCTTCGTGCTGTTGCACGGTTTCATCAGCCCACAATTGCTCGAGGAACTGCGCGCGGAACTCGAACGCGTCTACGCGGCCGAAGGCGACAAGGCCGGAAGCGAGTTCCGGAAAGAGCCCCACACGCGGCGGCTGGCGAACCTCGCCGACAAGGGCGATGTTTTCGAGCGCGTCATCTCCGACGCAGCCATTCTCGAATACGTGGGGCGCGTCATCCCCGGGCGGTTCAAGCTGGGCAGCCTCAACGCCCGCGCGCCCAACCCGCAATCGGAATGGGTCCAGCCCCTGCACTGCGACGTTGGCGCGCTGCCTGACGAGAAGGGCTTCTGGGTGTGCAACGTCATCTGGATGCTCGACGATTTCACCGCGGAAAACGGCGCCACGCGCATCGTCCCGGGTTCGCACCGCTGGGGCAAGTACCCGCAGGACGCCCTGGCCGACCCGGCGGCGCCTCATCCCGATGAGATCCTCGTCCTTGCGCCCGCGGGCACGGTGGCCGTCATCAACACGCACGCCTGGCACGGCGGCACAGCCAACCGCTCGGGCGGCCCGCGCCGCTGCCTGCATGCGTTCTACACGCGGTGGGATAAACCGCAGCAGCAGTTCCAGCGCGATCTGCTGAGCGAGGCGACGAAGCGCAAGCTCAGCCCCGAGCTTCGCGAACTGCTCGCCATCGACGATGAGTTCAACGCCCGGGTCACGCTGGCGGACCCGCTCCGCAGCGGGTTCCTGAAATAGGAGGACACCACTGCCCATGCCCTTACTCACGCGCCGCCGGCTGCTCGCTTCCGCGGCATCACTTCCGCTCATCGCGGCCGCACAACCCAACGCCGCGCGTCGCAACGTCCTCTTCATCGCCGTCGATGACCTCAACGACTGGATCGGATGTCTCGGCGGCAACCCCGATTCCCGTACCCCGAACTTCGACCGTCTGGCCGCGCGCGGCGTGCTGTTCACCAAGGCATACTGCGCCGCGCCGCTATGCAACCCGTCGCGCGCCGCGCTCATGACCGGCCTTCGCCCTTCCACCACCGGCGTCTACGACAACAACCAGCCCTTCCGCCGCTCGCCGGTGTCGAGGGATGCGGTGACGCTGGCGCAATATTTCCGCGCCCACGGCTACCGCGCCATGGGCTCCGGCAAGATTTTTCATGACGCCTTTCCCGACCCGGCAAGCTGGGACGAATTCCACCCCTCGCTCGACAAACAGAAGCTGCCCGATCCTGTCCCGGAAAATCTACCCGCCAACGGCATTCCCAACACCGCCCATTTCGACTGGGGTCCGCTGCAAAACCCGGACGCCGCCATGGGCGATTACAAAGTGGTGGACTACGTCGCCTCGCAGCTCAGGAAGAAACAGGAGAAGCCCTTCTTCCTTGCCTGCGGCCTGTTCAAACCGCATCTTCCGTGGTTCGTGCCCGCGAAGTATTTTGACCGCTATCCCGCGGGCGCGCTGACGCTGCCCAGCGTGAAGGATGACGACCTCGACGACGTGCCGCCAATCGGCGTCCAGATGGCGAAGCCCAATGGCGACCACGGGAAAGTCCTCGAATATCACCAGTGGCGCAAAGCCGTGCAAGCCTACCTCGCCGCCATCGCCTTCGCCGATGCCCAACTCGGCCGCGTTCTGGATGCGCTCGACGAAAGCGAATACCGCGGCAACACCACCATCGTGCTGTGGAGCGATCATGGCTGGCACCTCGGCGAAAAACTGCACTGGCGTAAGTTCACCCTGTGGGAAGAAGCCACGCGCAACGTTCTGATGATGACTGTCCCAGGCGTTACCAGGCCCGGCGAACGCTGCAACCGCCCCGTCTCTCTGATGGACATCTATCCGACGCTACTTGAAACGCAGGGCCTTCCCGCCAAGCCCGGGATGGAAGGCGTCAGCCTCATGCCGCTGCTGAAGAACCCGTCAGCCGCGTGGGAGTATCCGGCGGTCACCACCTTCCGCCGCAACAATCACTCGGTGCGCGGTGAGCGCTTCCGGTATATCCGTTATTCCGATGGCTCCGAGGAACTCTACGATCATCAGGACGATGACCTCGAGTGGCACAATCTCGCCACTGACCCGCGGTATGCCGTCGTCAAGCGCGACCTCGCCCGCCGGCTTCCGGATGTCAACGCGCCGGATTCCCCCCGCAGCCGCCAGGGCGCCGAATAGCACATTGATCCGCTGGAGGTTCTTCAGACGACCAGGGGAACACCATCCAGACCCGGATGGCGGCCAGTGGGCCCGTCTCCACGAACCCCGCGAATTTCATCCAAGGGCCGGCTCCGTAGAGCCTGTGTATCCCCCAGACGCTGCTATGCTGAGTTCTTGCGCCATCACCCCCTTTTTGCGGCCTATCTTGCCTTTGCCTCGGTCTGTTTTTTTTGGGGGACGACTTACCTCGGCATCCGTATCGCGCTTGAATCTCTGCCGCCGCTCTTCCTCGTCTCCGTGCGTTTCCTTCTTTCCGGCGGCATTCTTCTCATCGCGCTCCGCCTGGCAAAAGCCGAGTTTCCGCGCGGCCGCCATCTCTGGTTCACGGGGCTGTGCGGGGTGCTGGTGCTCGGCGTGGGGAATAGCTGTCTCACCTTCTCCGAACGCATCATCCCCAGCAGCCTCGCCGCCCTGTTCATCGCCATGTCTCCCGTCTGGATGGTGGGCATCGAGCACGCCCTCCCCGGCGGAGACAAGATCACGTGGGGCGGCGCGGCCGGGATGCTCGCCGGGTTGTGCGGCGCCGGAATGCTCGTCGGCCCGGATGTTCTGAAGGAAGGCGTCTCGGGAAACGTCTTCCGCGGCTTCCTGCTTCTGCAATTCGGCAGCGCCAGTTGGAGCCTCGGTTCCATCCTCCAGCGGCGCATCCAGGTGAAGATCCAACCGGCGGCGAGCGCCGCGATTCAACAATTTGCCGCGGGATTGTTTTTTCTTCCCGCCACCCTGTTCGAACAACAACCCGTGCACTACTCGGCGCAAGGCATCGGAGCGCTGCTTTATCTGGTGGTCTTCGGCTCCATCATCGGCTATACCAGCTACATCATCGCTCTCGGCAGGCTCCCGGTGGCCATCGTTTCCCTCTACAACTACATCAATCCCGTGGTGGCCGCGGTTCTCGGTTGGCTCTTCTACCGCGAGCCTTTCGGCCGGCGTGAAATCTCGGCCATGCTCATTATTTTTACGGGCGTCGCCATCGTAAAGCGCTACGGGCACAAGACTGCCTCATAGGGCAAAGGGTGAAGAAGACGGTAGCCCGGGGAACCGCCACGGTTGCGGGGGCGGCGGAATACCGGATTGCGCCCATACGTTGCATAATAAGAAGTCATGCGTCGCCTTGCCATTCTTGCACTCATTGCCGTTTCCTGCTTCGCGCAGAACCGCCGCGCCAATCGTCCCAAGCTTCCCGGCGAAGACTGGGTCCAGATCTTCAACGGCGCCGATCTCACCGGCTGGACCAAGATCGGCCAGGAAAAGTGGACCGTGGAGAATGGAGCCATCCACGGAAGCGCACTCACCAAGGAATACGGCTACCTGATGACCGAAAAGAAGTACAAGGATTTCCAGCTTGCCTTGCGCTTCAAGTGCGAAGGCGACGGAAACAGCGGCGTCTTCTTCCACACCGATTTCAAGCCCGGCACGCCGGACGTCTCGCAGGGCTTGCAGTTTGAAATCGATTGCCGCATCGGCCAGCACACGGGAGGCATTTACGGCGACGGCCGGCAGTGGATTGTCTGGCCCAGCCCCGAAAACGAGTTGGTCGTCCGCCATGGCGAATGGAACGAATATCTGCTCAAAGTGGAGGGCAACCACTACGTCTCCCGCCTGAACAGCGTCCCCATGGTCGACTTTACCGACCCCTCCCCCAAGTCCTTTGATGGCGGCATCGCCCTCCAGTTGCACGCCGGCGGCCAGGGCAACATGGTGTTCAAGGATATCTGGATACGCGACCTCACGAAGCGGTGAACCGCCGCCGGCGCCTCTACTACTGCGATCACTTCGCCATCCCTCTGCCCGCGGGGCACAAATTCCCCATGCAGAAGTACACCATGGTGCGTGAGCATCTCCGCGCAGCCGGAGTCTTTGATTTCGTGGAGGCTCCCTTCGCCTCTCCGCCGGTGATCGAACTGGCGCATCATCCGGACTACGTCCAGCGCTTTCTTGCCGGCACGCTTGACCGCGCCATTGTCCGGCGCATCGGCTTCCCGTGGTCGGAGGGACTGGTGCGGCGCACACTGGCCAGCGTCGGCGGATCACTCGAGGCCGCCGAAGATGCCATGGAATCGGGATGGGGAGGCAATCTCGCCGGCGGCACGCATCACGCCTTCCCCGCCGAAGGTTCGGGGTTTTGCGTCTTCAACGACATTGCCGTCGTCATTCGTTACTTGCGTTCCCAGGGCCGCATCCGCCGCGCCGCCGTCATCGACCTGGATGTCCACCAGGGTGATGGAACCGCGCTCATTTTTCAGAATGACCCGGATGTCCTCACCCTTTCCATGCACGGGCGCAACAACTTCCCCTTTCGCAAGCAGCAAAGCCGTATCGACATTGGCCTGCCCGACGGCGCCGGCGACGAAGAGTACTTGCGCCGTCTGGAATCGGTGCTGCCGCGGGTATTCGAGTTCGCTCCCGGCTTGGTGATCTATCAATCGGGAGTGGACAGCCTGGCCACCGACACCCTCGGCCGCCTTTCGCTGAGCCTCGAAGGCCTTCGGGAACGCGACCGGCAAGTCTTTGCGGCATGCCGCCAATCCGGGGTTCCGGCGCTGATCACGCTCGGGGGAGGATATTCCGATCCTCTCGAGAACACGGCCCGGGCGCATGCCACCACCTTCCTGATGGCCGCCTCCGTCCTCGGCGGGGTGCGCGCTGAAAGAATTGCCTAACGAACGCCTTCGTAAACTTCAGACGAGGCGCGTCTTCGCTTGATCGCCTCCCCCGCCAGATCGCGCAGTTTCGCCACATGGAGTTGCGTCCGGGGCTCGAGCGGAGCATTCTGTTTGCGATCCCCGTAAAGGCATCCGATCACCATGCCGTCCACAATCACGGGACAGAGCAGGAAACTGGCCGAGCCGAGTTTTTGCAGAAAGGCAGACCGGTCAAACCGCAAGTCCTTCTCGCCAAATTGAAACAGGTCATGCTTGCGCAGTATCGCCAGCGCGATCGGCCCGCCGCGCAAGGATAGGGGAAAGTGAAACGACCGCAAGAGCGTATCCGCCTCCGCTCCGAATCCGACACGGCCATGGATGGAATTCGACGCCGGGTCCACCAGACAGAACAACGCCCGGTCCAGGGCACACTCCTTGGTGACCTTCTCGAGGACGGAGAGCAGCAAGTCCTGCAACTCGTACTCGCCCGATTCCACCTGCCGCAAAAGCGAGGATAGAAATTCCTCCTCCGGCCCCGCTGCCGCCAAGGGGAGAACCAGCGCCTTCTCCAACTGCTGCTTCAGCCGCAGCGTGTCAAAGGGGATGCTGAGGTTACGCGACGCCTCCTTTGTTTCCCTCACCGCCGCTTCGAGGATGCTCTCCAAATGTTCCGTCGTAACGCCAAGGGTCCGGTGGAAGGCGTCGCGGAGGTTCTCGATCCGCGCCGCCGGCGAGGGAGCGTCCTGGCGGTAGACGAGATCGGTCAAGCGGTGACTCAGGCCCACCACCGCGGTCAGAAATTCTCCCTGATGCGGCCGCAACCGCGCCGTCCCCACGAAACATTCGCGCAGCGTTTCCTTCACCGCCTCCGGCAACCCCCAATGTTCCACCATCGCCCGGCCCAGATCCTCGTAAGTGAACCGCAGCACCTTCTTCACGGCATGTTTTTCGGAATACTTCGGCTGCTTACGCTCGGTCAGAATCCGGTTGTAATCCTCGTCCAGGTAGCTCGCCACCAGCACTTCTCCCAGATTGCGGAACATGCCGCAGAGGTAGGCTTCCTCGATGTGCGGATATCCCAGCAAAGACGCCGCCTCGCGGGCATGGTTGGCGGTCAACAGCGAGAGGAACATCAACTGCCGCAGGCCGGGCGAGCGGTTGCGGAAATGTTCGAAAAACATCGTGCCCGCCGCCAGATCGCGGATGGCCTGCAGGCCGAGCAGGGAAGCCGCATGGGACACGCTCAAAATGGGTTTCCCGGAGCGGTTATACAGCGGCGAATTCGCCGCTCGCAGCAACCTCAGGGAGATGCTGTACTCCCGCAGCACGATGTTGGTGATGTTGCGGACGGAAGTGTCTTCGTTACCGGCGTAACGAAGAATCTGCTGGATGTTTTGCGAGAAGGCGGGAAGGTCCGGACGCGGCAGGATCTCCTTCAGCCTGCGCCGTAAAGCGTCTTCCGGGCTTTCGTTCTGCACGCGCTCCCCCCTTTCCACCGCGCCGGGATGGGTGCGCGGCGACGCTACTTTTCCGTATCCATGAAGAAGTAGCAGATCATGTGGCAAATAATCATGTGCGCGTCTTCAATGCGCCCCATGTGTGGATTCGCCACATGGATGTTCAATTGAGCCAGCGGCCCCAGTTTTCCGCCGTCACGTCCGGTGAGCGCTAGAGTCTTGCAGCCGATCGAGTTAGCATATTCGAGAGCGCGAAGAACGTTTGGCGAATTTCCGGAACCACTGATCCCCATTACCACATCGTCCGGCTTGGCGAAGTTCTTAAGCTGCTCCACAAATATCGCGTCGTAGGACACATCGTTCGAATACGCCGTGATCGTCGGCAGCGAATCCGTCAGCGCCATGATCCGGAATCGGGTCCCTCGATTGAAGCTCGCCCCCTTCACCATGTCGCACACAAAATGCGAAGCCGTCGAGGCGCTCCCTCCGTTGCCGCAAACAAAAATATGGCGATCGTTCTCGCGCGCGTCGCGGAACACTTCAATCGCCGCACCCACCTTCTCCAGATCAATCGCCTCGATTGCCTTCACGCAATCTTCCTTGTACTTTTGGGCGAAATTCACGAGTCCTTCCTTTCCAATTCATTGGCCAGCGCGAGCGCGCCGTAGAGGATCGAGTCATCCCCTAACGCCGCCGGGACGACGTCGATGCGCGCCCGCGACCAGGCCGTAATCTGTTTCCGCAGTTCGCGCCGCAACGGCTCGAACAGGCGGTCCCCCGCCTTGGCGATGCCGCCGCCGATGACAATCCGCGCCGGATTCAGCAGCATGATGCACGATTTGAGGCCGAGCGCCAAATCCACCACGTAACGATCCACGAACGCCTCGTCTTCGAGCAGTTCATAGGCCGGCTTGCCGTAATCGCTTTCAAGCCACAAGCCGCAGCACATCCGCTCCAGGCAACCCCTGGCGCCGCAGAGACATTCGGGACCATCGGGACGCACGGTGAGGTGGCCGATCTCGCCGGCATAGGAATCGGCGCCGCGCCACACGCGCTGATTTTGAATGATTCCTCCGCCGATGCCCGTGGAGAGGGTCATATAGAACACCGGGTCACAATCGCACCCCGCGCCGAATACCGCCTCGCCGAGCGCGCCCACGTTGGCGTCATTGTCCATCACCGCGGGGATTTGCAGATGCTCCCGCACCCAGGCGGGGAAATCGAAATCCCGCCACCCGCCGACGTGCGTAGACAAGGTGACGCGCTGCGAAGAGTACTCCACCGGGCCGCCGAAGCCGATGCCGCAGCGGTGGAGCGGCACGTGCTTCGCCCAGTGATGCGCCATTTGAGCGATCTGACCCAGCATCCAGTCGCGGCCGCCCTCCCGGTCCGTCGCCCGCGTGTCGCGCAGGATTATGCGCTGATCCTTGAACACGGCAACCGTGAACTTGGTGCCTCCAACGTCGATAACAAGCGTATTCATGCGAGTGAGTGTCTGCTCAGTTGAGCCCGGAGTTCATTGGGAGATGCGGTTCCCGTGCCCTTCTTCATGATGGTAACGGAAGCGGCGAGGTTGCCGAACCGGGCCGCCGCCACCGGATCGCGAGTGATGGACAAGGCGATGGAGGAGGCGGCGGAAAAGCTGTCGCCCGCGCCGCAAATATCGACAGGATGCGCCACGGGGACCGTGGGGACCATCGTGGGTTCCGCGCCCTCCCGCACCAGCAGAACACCGCGCCCCCCATGCGTCACCACCAGCAAGGGCGACTCCGTCAGCGCCCGCAGCGCCGCGAAATCGGCCTTTCCGAACGCCCGCGCGCAGGCCGCCTCCGCTTCGTCCTGGTTCGGCTTCACAATCACTTTCCGGAACAGTTCCGGCCGGAGGCGGGAATCCACCCAGATGACTTTCTCCGGAAACTCGAGCGCCAGAGAGGCGAGACACTCGCGGACGGCAGCGGTTACCACGCCGCCGGCGTTGGTCTCCGCCTGGTCGGAGACGAGGATCACATCGAACTCCGGGGCATTCCGGCGGAGGCGGTTCACCAGTTCTTCTTCTGCCTCGGGAGGCAGCGGAGTCGAGTTGATGAAGTCCACCCGCGGCAGGTCCTCCTCCCCGGTCCTGCGGTTGAGGAGTTTCGTGTAGGTGAAGGTGCAAACTTCGGGGTGCGTGACGCAGAGTTGGTGATCGATACCGCGCGCCGCGAGCGCCCGGCGCAGTTCCCAGCCGTGCCCATCCTCGCCGAGAACGCCCAGCACCGCCACATGGCCGGTTTCGAGCGCCGCGAGGTTATTGGCGATGGTTCCGCCGGCGCCGGGGGTGAGTTGAGAAGCCACCACCGCCGTGCGCGGAATGCCCGTTTCGCGGGAAGGTTCGCCGGCGCCGGGATCGTAGGCGCACCAACGGTCGAGGCAGATATCGCCCACCACCAGCGCCCGCCGCGCGCGGAAGCCCGCAATGATCTCTTCGAAAGGGAACGGCATCACCTACGCCTCCAGAACCGCCTTGCGCAGCGCGGGGAAGGTGGCGCGGTGATCGCCGCAAAAATAGAAGCTCTCGCCGCCATCGGCCACGGTGCGCACGAGAATCGTCTTGTGCGGGCGGAAATAATAGCCGGGGTCCGTCTTGTCGAGTTCGCGGTGGATATCGCCGCGGATGGGAACCATATCGAAGACGGCCGTCGCAAAGTTGCGGATGGCCCGGCCCTGCTGATGCGCCACGTTGCGAGCCATGGCCAGCGCCTTCAGGTAAACCTCGGGCGCCATGATGGCGGAGCCGAAACTGAGCAGCACGCCATTCTCCATGCGCTCCATCGCGGCGGCGAAGATGAGGAAATCGCGGTAGCTCGCCGCGCCCAGCGCCGCTCCGTCACAATTGGGGTGTTCGTGCAGGATGTCGTAGCCGATACCGACATGCGACGTCACGGGAACGCCGAGGCGGTAGGCGGCGGCGAGAACACTCAGGTCGCGGTGCGGGAATTCGCTCTCGAGGATCTGCTTGCCGATCCCTTCCCCCAGGCCCAGTTCCTCTTCGTCCGCGGCCTTGATCCAGTCATTCAATTCGCCGGTCTCGCGCCACAGGCCGAACTGCCCGCTGCGAATGTAGCGGGCGACGCTTTCCGTGGTTGCGCCGATGCGCGCCAGTTCGTAGTCGTGGATGATTCCGGCGCCGTTCATCGCAATATGATCGAGCACTCCGCGCTCGATCAGGTCGATGATGTGGCGGTTGACGCCGGCGCGAAGCAGGTGCGCGCCCATCATCAGGACGCGCGCCGCGCCGGCGGAAGCGGCGGCGGTAAGCCGCGCGGCCACGGCGGCAAGATCCGGATGCTCGAACGGCGGCACGGGGTCATCGAGCGAGAGCCAGCGGCCAAGCGGCAGGTCATTGACCCGCTCGGAAAGAGGGAGCACGCTCAGCCGGGAGCGGTCGAATCGAGTGTATCGGGACGGCATCAGTTGGGAAAGAGCGTGGCGTTCAGTTCGGCCAGGCGCAGGTAGTTGGGGATGATGTAATCCGCCCCCACCTTGACCAGGCGTCCGCGCTTCCATTCATCCACGCGCAGACATTCGGGCTCCGCGGTGGCAACGCCGACAGCCAGTCCGCCCACTTGCTTTACGTTCTCGATCTCGACGAAGCCGTCGCCGAAGCCGAGAAACTCCTCGCCGTGAGCCTCGGCCGCATCAATGATGCGCCGGATGAGGATGGCCTTCGAAAAAGACTTGTAATCATCCAGGGCTCCATGGCAGCCGCCGTCGAAGTAGCGGTCGATTTCGAGCAGGCGGGCCTCTTCCTTCATGGCGGCGTCATCCGTGCCGCTGGCAAGATACATCTTCAGCCCGCGCTCCTTGAGCGAATCGAGCAGCGCCCGCGCGCCCGGCACCATGTACTGATCGGGAGCCGCCTCGCCTTTGCGAAGGGATTCCACGCGGTCGCGAATCTTCACCCACAACAGGTCGAGATAGCGGCGTTTGTAAACAAGGGGATCTTCCGCCTTGCCTCCGCGCCGCGACACCTGGCCTGCCAGTTCGATCATCTGGTAAATGGTGTCTTTGCCTGTGAGCCGGCCCACGTACTCGCGCACGATTTCCGTGAGTTCCGCCTCCGGTTCTCCGGTTTTCAATCCAGAGAGGATCTCTACCATCATGGGAACCATCACTTCCACCCAGCCGGAACGGATGGTGGATAGGGTCCCGTCAAAATCAAACAACACAACTTTAGCGCGCGCGGCACTGGCGCCGGAACGGATGGTTTCGAGCATTCCCTATTATTTTCGCATGGCCGACGCCTACCAGTACTGCCAGTTGCCGGAAAGCAGCACGTATGCCGACAGCGCGGCGTTGGTGACGGCATGAACGAAAATGCAGTCGCCGAGGCTCTTGGTGCGAACCATCCACCAGTTGTAGAGTATTCCCGCCGCCAGCCCGACATCCCAATAGGTTCCATGTTCGGCGGCAAACAGCACGGCGGTTATCCAGAACGACTGCACGGTGAAGGCGCCCAGGGGAACGGAGAGGAAATCCGGTCTGATGAGCCAACGCATCAGCCACGCGCGCCAGAACAATTCTTCGATGATGGGCACCAGCACCACCGCCCGCAGAGCGCGAAACGATAAAGCGGCGGCGGACAGGGTGGCGTATCCGCCCGCCGGCGCGGCAGCGGAGCCGATTAGAAAATTGTGAAACAGCGCCGTTTGCCGCCAGCCTGGAGCAATCAGATCCGGGGCGATCCATACGGCGAACGTAAGCAATCCCAAAGCCAACGAACCGGCCCAATGCCGCACCCGCAGGGTGATGACCTTGCGGGACCCGAACCACAACACGGCGGAAAGCATCACCACGCGGAGCGTGTAATCCGCGGCAGGCGAAAGACCGATCCTGCCGTCGAGCGCGAGAAAGACCAGGAAGGTGAGGAACGGGAGAACGTACGGCAGCGAACCGGTCATCGGGAGTGGGAATCGCGGAATCAGATTCGCGCCATCAGTTCCTTGATTTTCGCCATGTCTTCCTGGCTCGGATTGTTCTTGAGCGCGATTTCGCACTCCTTCTTCGCCGATGGCTTGTCCCCCTTTTGGACCAGGGCAACGGCGAGATGGTAACGGAACAGCGGATTCTTCGCGTCCTTTTCCACCAACTCACGGAAGATCTTGATGGCGGGGTCGCTCAAATTCTTCTTTGTGTAGATCCAGCCAAGCGTGTCGGAGATGCTGGGTTCATTAGGCACCTTCGCCTTGGCTTTCTGGGCCATGGTCAAAGCCTGATCCAGATCGCCGCCGGTCTCGGCAAAGATGAACGCCAGGTTGTTGAGCGCCACCGGATTGTCGGGTTCAATCTTAAGAATCTGCTCGTAGAGCGGCCGAGCCTGCTGGCGTTTACCTTCCGATTCGTAAATCAGCGCGAGGCGGATATAGGAGACCGCATCATTCGGATTGAGATCCTTGGCTTTCACGAACTCGGGCTCCGCGGCGGCAATGTCACCCTTGAGCCGGTAGGCTTCCGCAAGCCGGATCTGAACATCGAAGCTCCTGGGACTCTTTTCGAGCAGCTTGCGGTATTCCTGGATGGCGAGGTCATACTTCTGCCCGCGCACCGCGACATTGCCTAGCGCCAACCGGTAGAAAGAACGGTTCGGATTCTGCTTCAGATCGTCCTGGAGCAGTTGAATCGCCTTATCGAACTCCTTGATTCCCGCCAACGTTTCGACGCGGCCCACCAGGCCGCGCGGATCATTGGGCGCCACCTTCTGCAGCCGGAGGAAGTTCTCCTGCGCCTCTTCATACTTCTTTTCCTGGAAGTTGAGCACCCCCATCTGGAACAGCGCGTCCGGGTAGTTCCCATTGGCGGAGAGTACGCGCGTCAACTCCATGCGCGCGGTGGGGAGATCGCCCAGGCCCATGCGGGAACTGGTCCGCACCATGAGGGCGGTGATGTTGTTCGGGTCATAAGCGAGGATATCCTCCGCCGACTGGAGAGCCTTGGTGAACTCGTTCTTCGCAAGGCTGAGCTGGGCCAGGGCCAGCCGGGCGGGCGTGTAATCGGCGCGGTACTTGATGGCTTCCTGGAACTGAATGCGAGCCTGTTCGATGTCTCCCTTGGCGACATAGGCGCGGCCGAGGTTGT
>JADLBG010000041.1 GCA_020847895.1 Bryobacterales bacterium | reverse complement strand
TCGAAACTCACCATCACGTTCTTGCCGCGCCCGCCCGCCCTGATCCCGTGCGTCCGGCACAGCTTGATGGCGCACTCCACCGCCTCCGACCCCGTCGAAAGCAGAAACACCTTGCGGTGCCCCTCCGGCAGCAGCGAGGAGAACCGCTCCGCAAACGCCGCCCGCGCCGCGTTCGGAAACATGTAGCTGGCGATCATCCGTTTCTGCGTCTGGTTCAGGATCGCCTGCACCACATCCGGATGGCTGTGCCCCGCGTTCGTGATCAGCACACCCGACGACCAGTCGATCCACCGGTTCCCCGCCGGATCGTAAACCTGAAAACCCTCCGCCCGGTCCCACAGCACCGGAGGCTGGCCCTGCATGGCCCGCAACTCCGTCCGGTGCAGCGACTCCAAAAAAGGTACGGTCTCCGGAGCAGGGAGCGCCGTCACAATGCGCCGGTACTTCGTATCGACATGTGGAACGCTCTTCGGTGTGATCGAAAATTCTTTTGCCATGAGCATATTATTGTAAGACACCCGTCCGCCCGTCGCGCGCCTCCGCCGGATCAAACAAATCCTTGTGCTCCTGTTGCAGCTCGAACGGCGTGAAATCCGCCGCCTCCGTGAAACAATCGAATAGATCCGCCGCCGCCGCGTCATACAGATTCAACGGCGGCAGCCCCAGAATCCCGAACACCGTCTTCCACATCGCCGGAAAGCTCGCATTCACGTGCGAAACGTAGTTCTTCTTCGCGTACGGGCTCGCCAGCAGAAATACCGTGCGGTGCGAATCGATGTGATCCACGCCTCCCCGCGCATCACCCTCCGTGACGAAGATCGCCATCTGCTTCCACCGCGGAGTCCTCGACAGGTACTCCACAATCCGCCCCAGCGCATAATCGTTATCCGCCACATACGACGCCTCGAACGGATACCCGTCCTCCGGCCGCGCCTTCCCCATGTGATCATTCGGCAGATGCATCAAAATCAGCCGCGGAAATTCCTGCCCCCCTTTTCCGTACACCTTCTCCATCTCCGCGATAAACCGCGTCGCGCGATACTGATCCGGGATGTTCGTGTCATACCACTCGCGTCCCTCCCCGAAATTCCGGAAGGGAATCTTGTGCCTCTCCAGGTGACGCCACAACGCATCCGTGCTCACTTCCGAATCGGCGTAAAAATTGTCGCTGAAGGTGAACCGCCGCGCCAGTTCATGATGGTTCGGGGTCACGTTCACGCTCCGCAGCGCCAGCCGCTGTTGCAGCCCGCGCCGGTTCGGATAAATAATGCCGAATGCGCCAAACCGCGCCAGATCCCAAATCCCGGCCGCCGGCCCGTTCGCTCCGCCCGCAATATCCCCAAACACCTCGTCGTACGTCCGGCTCTGTTTGACGATGATCACCACATACCGGATTTCCCTGGGCACGGGAGCCGCCTGGGCGTGCGACGGAAGAAACCCGTTGTTCGCATACACCGCGCGCGTGAATCGCCCCAGTTCGGATCCGTCCGGCAGCGGGAACACCGTCACCGCCCCCTTGTGGATATCCGCCTGGAACGTTCTCGCGCCCGCTTCGTGCCGCGCTGCGTTCGGCCCCGTCCCGTGCCCCTTCGCATTCGCCACGTAAACCATATCGCGGTCCGTCACCACCCGCGCCGGAAACCATGCCGCCGGAATATGGCCCAGCAGCCTGTTCTGCCGCGTGTCGATCACCCCCACCGCGTTGATGCCCGCCTCCGCCACCAGCAGCCAGCCCGACGCCTCATGATAGGCCATCCCCGCCGGAATCACCCCCCGCAACCCTTCCATCTCCGGGATCCGGATCTCCACCTCTCCCAAGACCCTCCGCGTCGCCGCATCCACAACCGTCACCGAATCGTTGCGCGCGTTTGAAACATAAACGCGATCTTTTGTTGCAATCACCTCCGCCGGGCGGCGCCCACCGCCAATCCGCGCAAACCCTTCCACCTTCGGAGCCGCCGCATCCTCCACCTTGACAAACGCCACCGAATCAAACTCCTCCGTATTGGTGACATAAGCGTGCCTCCCATCCGGCGCGAGCGCCACTGCAAACGGCATCCGCCCCACCTTCACCGAACCCGCCACGCGCTTCTTCTTCGTATCCACCACCACCAGCCGGAAATTCGCCCGGTCCACCACGTACAGCAGCCCCCGCTCCGCGTCGTACGCCACGTCGCCCGCATTGCTGTCCGTATACCTGCCCTGGTTCAACTGGCCGCCCTGGTTTAACTGATAGATGTGCTTTGTCCGCCCGTTCTTCACATCCACCATCCGCACCCGGCCCCACTTGCCTTCCGAAGCAAAAACCGTCCGCTCATCCGCGAACACCGCTCCGCCGCCTTCCGTCCCCACCTCGATGCTCGATGTCTGCCACCTGTTGTTCTTCTCCTGCTGAAGAATCGTCAGCGAGCACTTGCCATTCCCGCCGTCGATAGATACGATCATCTTTCCACTCGGACTCACCGCCAGCCCGAAAGGCCCGGGTCCGGTGGGGAACTGTTTGCCGTGCGGAGAGATCATCCGTCCCCCGGGCAGGATGCTTTCCGCTCCCGGCCGGCGGATCGCGGCGCGATTGCCGGCAGGCACGCGGTATTGCGCCGCGAGACAGGCACAAATGAGAAAGAGCGCCATGCGCCGCATAACAACTAATCTGAGGGTATCGCAGATGGACCGTAGAACATTTCTTACCACCATGGGAGGCGCAGCCGTGCTCGCCGATGCTGCAACCACGCACAAAACACGCTACTACCAGCTCGATCAATATCTCCTCAAGAACGGTTCGCAAACCGGACGCATCCACGCCTTCCTCAAGGGCTCGCTCGAATCCTTCTCCGGCCCGCGCATCATTCTTGACGGCCTGATCGCCCCGCACATGCCCCAGGTGGTTGTCATTCAAGGGCACTCTTCCATCTCCGAATACTTCGAGGCCGAAGCCAAACGTAAAGACAACGCCGCCTACCGCGCCGCCCTCGCCGCCTGGGAAGCCGGCGACGAGGCCCCCTACGAAACCTTCTCCACTTCCCTCCTCGAAGCCACCCCCTATTCCCCCGATATCAGCGGCGCCGCGAAATCCCCGCGCATCTTCGAACTCCGCACCTACCACTCCCCCACCACCCGCCAGCTCGCCGCCCTCCACGAGCGCTTCTCCGGACCCGAAATCCGCATCTTCCACCGCGTCGGCGTCCACCCCATCCTCTACACTTCCACCATCATCGGAGCCGACCGCCCCAATCTCACCTACCTCATCCCCTTCGACTCTCTCGACGCCCGCGACAAGGCATGGACCGCCTTCGCAGCCGACCCCGAATGGATCAAGGTGCGCAAGGAATCCATCGATCGCGGCGGCCAGATCTCGAGCGTCATCCGCATCGCCCTCTACAAAGCCACCGATTACTCGCCCATCAGGTAACCCGGCTTCGCAACCGCGCGCCGTCTTCTTCCGCCTCGAGCAACCGCTTCATCAGGTTCCGGATCGCTTCCACGTCGCTGATCGAATGCGTCAGCGCCACCCCTGCCGTCCACGCCCCTCCACCCTCCTGCCGGCAATAGCAGACATCCCCCAGCAGGATCCTCTCGCCCAGCCGCACACTCACCGGAGTATTCACCTCCAGCTTCACCGGAAGCAGCAATTTCAGCCCGCGCGCCGAAATGTCCGCCACTCCGGCTTCCATCGCTTCCTCGCTCCCGTTCAACTTCTTGACCAGCGCGGTCTCTTGAGAAGCCTGCCTCGCCTCGACGCGTCTCTCCACACCCCCCTCATCGGGCGCAATCCCGCCGCTATGAGGGAAAAACCGTCAGTGCAGCCGCACCACCCACGCCAGCAGCGCTCCCACTCCGCTCGCCAGCAGCCCCAGTATCGCCCACCTCATCCGCGGCGTCAGCCGCCCACCCCTCGCCTCCTCTTTCTTCTTCCCCCACCCCTCCGACTGGAGCATCTCCCGCCCCTTCTCGTTCGCAATCAGCAGCGTCTCCACCTGAGACCCCCGAGCCGAACGCGCAATCCGCTTCTTCAACTCCTCCGGAATCTCTTCTACGGAATGGAATACTTCCGTCTTTTCCCCGCGGGATATGTAGACTATCGAGAACTTCTGTACTATCCGTTCCATGCCACCCTCACGCGCTTGCCACAGGCCTTCCCGCCTGCCCCCCG
>JADLBG010000040.1 GCA_020847895.1 Bryobacterales bacterium | reverse complement strand
GTGAATTTCTTGTCCGCAACCTGGCGTTCGTCGTCGCCAAGCGGGGACCGTTTCAGTATATTTCGGTGCTTGTGCTCTTTTTTACGGCCAACGGGGTGTTCGAACCGCTCGAAGTGGCGCTGAACCGAATCTGGAACGTGAAGACGAACCGCAGTTTTCTGCGGAATCAGCTTGTGAGCCTGGGGCTGATCTTCGCTTGCGGGTCGCTGATCCTTTTGTCATTGATCCTGACGGCGGCAAACCGCCTGTTTCTGGCCAAGGCACTGCCTCCGGACTGGGTGGCCACGTCGTGGATGGCGAGCGCGTTTTTCCGTATTTCAGCGCTTCCGGTGACGATGTTCGTGCTGTTCCTGATCTACTGGCTGCTGCCGAATACGAAGATCTCGCCGTCGCGAGTGCTGCCGGTGGCGATTCTGGTAGGGATCGCGATCGAGGTTCTGAAGTCGTTGACCGTGTTACTGTGGGAGCCGATCAACGAGAAATTTTACCTGGAGTACGGCCCGTTCGAGTACTCGGCAATTATGGTGTCCTGGTCGTTTGTGGCTTCGATGCTGGTGCTGGCGGGGGCGGAATGGGCGGCGCGGCACGGGATCGAGGTGAAAGCGGAAGCGGAGCAGGCGGATAGCTTGACGCAGGCTTAGTTCTTCCAACCAGGCCGCGGCCATCAGCGGTCAGCCAGGCCGGTTTGGCTGACGGCTGATTTACGGGCAAGGCTGCGTTTGACGATGCCGGGCTGCAAGCGTTCGGCGCGGTCGAGATCGGCCTGGGCGCTGATCTCATCGCCGGCATTGATCTTCAGCGTCGCGCGATAGAGAAAGGGGGTGACATTGCCGGGGGCGAGGAACGCGGCGCGGTCGAGGTCGCGCAAGGCATCCTGCATGCGGCGGAGTTGCATGAGGACAAAGCCGCGGTTGGTGTAACCCGAATACATGTCGGGGGCGAGTTCCACCGCGAGGTCCAAGTCGGCGAGCGCTTTGTCGAACTGGCCGAGCATGATGTAGGACATGCCGCGGTTGTTGTGGGCGCGTGCGTCGCGTGAATCGAGCGCGAGAGCGTCGTTACAGAATTTCAGAGCCTGGGCGGGCTGTCCTTTGCTGTTGTGGACGTTGCATGCGTTGACGCGCGCCGCCACTGTGGAAGGGCTCAATTGAATTGCCTGCTGGTAGTCGGCGAGGGCGAGGTCGAGTTCACCGAGGTTCTCCAGCAGGAGGCCACGCTCATTGAGGGCTTGCCACCAGGGATGGGACTGAATGCCGGAACTGAGGACACGGAAGGCGTCGTCATTGCGGCGCATGGCGCGATACACCTGGCCGGCGACGGTGAGACAGAAGCCGCTCCTGGGATCTTTGGCGAGGGCGGTTTCCACATCTTGCACGGCTTTCGGCAACTCGTTCGAGGCGGCGAGCAAGCGGGCACGGCTGCAAAGGGCGAGGACGTAATCGGGCTTGGCCGCGATAGCTTCGGAATAGGCGGCGACGGCGGCGGGTCTGTCGCCCGCGTCCTCTTTCGCCGCGGCTTCGCGGAAGGGTTTTTCGGCAGTTTTGGGAATTCCTTTTTCGGGACGGGCGGTGAGGGGAGTCTCCTGGTAGGGTCTGCCCTCTCTTGCCGCGAGCAGGCGCCGGGCCTGAAAAGCGTGCAAACCATTGGGGTGCTGCTTGAGGAAGGCGCGCAGGACGTCCGCGCCGCTACTTTGTTGAACCTCCAGCCAGGCCTTGTGCCCGGCGGCGGCTTCGGAATCGGAAAGGGCGGCCTGTTTTGGCCCGTCGAAGAGGAAATCTTCGGTGAGCGAATCGCCTGCCCAAGGCGTCTGCTTCGCCGCCGGGTCGCGCATGGTCTGGTAGCGAGCTTCGAGATATGCCTCCTCGAGGCTCGAGTGTGTGCTGAGCGCAGCAAGCAGTTTCGTGGTGAACGGCGAGTTCGGGCCCTTCCAGGCTGTCTCGCCGCACTCGGATTGGGAAGCGGCGAAGGCGAGAAACGTGCCTGGAGCGCCGTAGAGGTTGGTGAGGTAGACCGATTGTCCGCTCTTCACGAATCCGCCCTCGATGAGAAGGATGCGGGTGGCGGCGCCGCCAGCTTCCAAGGTGTATATCAACTCCGCCAGTGGGACTGCGGATTTCTGATCGGGCTTCCCGCCGGAGTAATCCGCGGGCAGCAACTGAACATCGCTGCCGTAATCGGCGCTCTTGCCCGAGTAGTAGAACAGAACAGTTCCTGTCTGTTTGGCGAGGGCGGCGACGGTGGAACGGAGATCTTCGGCGTTGGGGTTTTCGCGGGCATCCACGGTGAAGTGGAACTGCTCGAGCCTGGCGCGCATGGCTTGGGAATCGGACTTGGAGAAGGGGTGGTTGGAGTTCGAGATGAGCAGCGCATGCCGAGGTTCAGCCGCGGCGGCCAACGCCAGCAGCGACCATCCTATGAGTGGCAGCATGGCTTGAGTGTGTCATGACAACCGCTTTACAAAAATAGATGGAACGCCGTAATCGGGGATTCCAATCACTTTGGCCCATGCTTAGCCCCGGCACCAAGGAGGGAACCAAAGTTCCACAAACGGCCACCCCATTGCGCGTCCAATTTGGGGTTCGATAGACTCAAAGCAGTCATGCCTAAGAAGGTTTCTCCGTCTGATGCCCCCGGCCGTAAGGCTAACAACAATGATTTGACCCGCCGCGAAGCCGTGCAGGCAGCGGGCGCCGCCGTGACGGCGGCGGCACTGGTGGGCGCCGTGGAATTCCCGAGGATTCAGAAAGTACGGGCCGCCAACAGCGTAGTGAACTACGCGGTGATTGGGACGGGCAGCCGCGGGACATATCACCTGAAGCACTGGAAGAATATCGATAATTCGCAGTGTATTGCCATCTGCGACATCAGCGATGAGGCTCTGAAGAAGGCCCTCCCTGAAGCGCCGGGCAAGCCCCAAACGTACAAGGACTACCGCGAAGTGCTGTCCCGCAAGGATATCGACGCAGTTCAGATTGCAACCCCGCTGTACACGCATTTCCCCATCACCAAGGACTCACTGCTCGCCGGCAAGCACGTGTTTTGTGAAAAGAGCCTGGTGTTCAAGGCGGATGAGGTTCACGCGCTGCGTGCCTTGGTGGCCGAGCGGCCGAAGCAGGTGATGCAGGTGGGATTGCAGCGCCGCTACAGCGAGTTCTATCAGATGGCGAAGCAGATGATCGCCAAGGGCATGATTGGCGACGTCACGCACATGTACGCCCAGTGGAACCGCAATCCGGGGTGGGTGTTCAAGAAGACGGCATGGCGGCTGTTCAAGGAATATTCGGGGGGATTGACGGCCGAACTGGCCTCGCACCAGATTGACGTGGCGGACTGGATGTTCGGTGCGCATCCTGAGTTTGTCGTTGGGGTCGGCGGCATCGACTATTGGAAGGACGGCCGCACGGTTTACGACAACATCCAACTCATCTTCAAGTACCCCAAGGGCCAGAAGTTGATGTACAGCGCGATCAGCACGAACAATCATCTCTCGATGTTCCAGGGGGAGCGGACGGAGTTCGGCGAGCGGATCATGGGGACGCAGGGGACCATCGAAATCACGGTGGGCACGGACAACGAACCGGCCATCGGATTGTGGTATTACGAACCCGGCCCGAAGGTGGAGGCGGCGGCCAAGAAGAAAGAAGGCCCCGCGCCGGCTTCGGCTTCGCTGCTGAGCACGGGAAAAGGCGGGAGACCGCTTCCCATTCTGCTTGCCAAGGACCAGATCGGCGCCAATGACGGCTTCGTTTCGAAGGAAATGAAGTTCGCCCGCCGGTGGCTCTATTCGAAGGGCGTAATGATGCCGGAGGAGACGAAGAATCCGGTGGATGTGCAATTGGAAGAGTTTCTCGATTGCGTCCGCACGGGGAAGCGTCCCAAGGCGGACATTGAAGTAGGGCTGGCGGATTCGACAGCGGTGATTCTCTCGAACATCGCGATGGACGAGGGCCGGCGCGTGTACATGGAAGAGATCGAGAAGATCGGCAAGGCGTAGTCTTTCAGCCCCTGGTGGTAAAATCCTGGTTGATGTCTGACCAAAATCCGCGCAGAGATTTCCTGAAAGCGGCCTCGGCCGCGCTCACCACACAGATCTTTACCGGCAACCTGAAAGGCGCCAACGATAAGGTGAACGCGGCGTTCATCGGCATGGGCCGCATGGGCCGGTCGAATCTCGGGTTCGCCATGAAGCAGGACGGGGTCAACGTGACTCACGTCTGCGACGTCTACAAACCCAACCTGGATCTGGCTTTGGAAATGACGCACGGTAAGGCGAAAGGCGTACGCGATTTCCGCGAAATCCTGGCGGACAAGAGCATTGACATCGTCTGCATCGCCACACCGGACCACTGGCATGCCTATATGACGGTGGAAGCCTGCAAGGCGGGGAAGGACGTTTACGTCGAGAAGCCGATCTGCGTGGTGATCGATGAGGGCAAGAAGATGGTGGAGGCCGCGCGGAAGTACAAGCGGGTGGTGCAGGCCGGCACCATGCAGCGGTCGGGGATCCACTTCCAGCAGGCGGCGGAGATCGTGCGGTCAGGCAAGCTCGGCGATGTCACGATGGTGCACACATGGAATGTCGGGCTGATGGATGTTGAGGGCATCGGCAATCCGCCGGACACGCAACCGCCGGCCGACCTCGATTGGGACATGTGGCTGGGACCCGCGCCGAAACGTCCGTTCAACGCCAACCGCTTCGGCGTCGATCCGAAAGCCTTTAGCCATTTCCGCTGGTTCTGGGATTATGCCGGGGGCATGATGACGGACTGGGGCGTGCACTGGCTGGACATTGTGCAGATGGCGTTCGATGAGAAAATGCCCGCGTCGATTGCCTGCGTGGGCGGCAAGTTCCGGCTGAAGGACAACCGCGAGACACCGGACACGATCCACGCATCGTACGAGTATCCGGGCTTCTGCGGCACGTATGAAAACCGCTACGGGAACGCGCAATCGATGTTCGAAAAGAACGGGGGGATCCTGTTTTTCGGCGACAAAGGGACGCTGTTCGTGGACCGCGGCGAGTACCGGGTGATTCCGGAAAAGGGATCGGATCTCAAGGAAGAAGTGGTGAAGTCGTCGAACAACAGCAACATGGCGCACTGGGCGAATTTTCTGGAGTGCGTGCGCACGCGGCAGCGGTCGATTTCCGACATCGAGAAGTGCTACCGCTCGACGGCGACGTGCCTGCTGGCGAATATCGCGCTCCGCGGCAGGCTGCGGCTCGATTGGGATGGAGAAACCATCAAGCAGCCCGAAGCACGGAAGTACATGACGAGGGAATACCGCAAACCGTGGAAACTGGTGGTATGAAGGCGCACACGGAGTATCTGACCTTCCGCACGGAAAAGCACCGGGAATACATCAACATTACAGACGAAGTGAACACCGCGTTGAAGAAGAGCGGGATTCAGGAGGGGATGATCCTGGTCTCGGCGATGCACATCACCGCGGGGGTGTGGGTGAACGACGCCGAGGACGGGCTGCTCGCCGATATCGATGAATGGCTGGAGCGCCTGGCGCCGTACAAGAGGAACTACCGGCACCACGGCACGGGCGAGGATAACGGAGATTCGCATCTGAAAAGCCTGCTGGTTCATCACCAGGTGATTGTTCCTGTAACTGACGGCAAGCTCGATTTGGGGCCGTGGCAGCAGGTCTATTACGCGGAGTTCGACGGGCAGCGGCCGAAACGCGTCATTATTAAAGTGATGGGCGAATAAAGAAGACTTCCGAGGGAAGGACGCGACACATGAGGAAACTGTTGATCGCGGCGGCGTCTGTTTGTGCGTGTCTGGCGGCCGATCTGCCGGTGCGCACGGTGATTCTCTACAAAAACGGGGTGGGCTATTTCGAGCGCGGAGGCGAGTTGAGGGCAGGTGAATCCGCGCGGCTCGATTTCAACGCGTCTGACATGAATGACGTGTTGAAGTCGCTCACCATTGAGGATAAAAGCGGCGCGAAAATCACCGGGCTGCGCTACGACGCGAGTGAACCGCTCGCCAAGCGGCTGGAGGACTATCCGTTTCAATTGGGCGACCAGCAGCCGTTGAGCCTGTTTCTGGACCAGTTGAAGGGGGCGCGGCTCGAAATCCGCGCGGGGGCGGGGGAGCCGGTGGCGGGGTCGATCTTCAGTTCCGGCATCGTGATGACGGGGGAGAAGGCGCAGCAGAAGCAGGTGCTGACGCTGCTGCTCGATTCGGGCGACTTGCGGTCGTATGATCTGGCGGCCATCAACGAAGTGAGACTCGCCGATGAGGCGCTGCAGCGCCAGCTCAAGGCGTACCTGGCGACGCTGGCGGTGGCGCGATCGAAGGAAAAGCGCAGCGTCTACATCGATTCCTCCGACGCCCGGGCGCGGCAGATCGCGGCCAGCTATATGATCCCGGCGCCGGTGTGGAAATCGAGTTATCGGCTGCTGTGGAACGAGGCGGCAGCGGTGCTGGAGGGATGGGCGATTGTGGACAATACGACCGGCGAGGACTGGACGAAGGTGAATCTCTCACTGGTTTCCGGCCGGCCGATTTCCTTTATCAGCAATTTGTATGAGCCGAAGTATGTGACCCGGCCGGTGTTGGAGTTGGCGGAAAATCGCGCGGTGGCGCCGGTGGTGGATACGGGGGTGGTGGCGGGGGCGCCGGCGGGGGCGCCGGCGGCGAAGGCGGGTTTGGCCGGGCCGAGGCGGATGATGGAAATGACTGCTCAGACGGTGTCTGTACAAGCCGCCGCCGAATCGCTGCGCGGAGAGATGGCGAGCACCGTGGCCGCGGAAGCGAGGGGACGCGAATTGGGCGATCTGTTCGAATACCGCTTCTCCACAGCGGTCACTGTTCCCAAGGGCCAGTCCGCGATGCTGCCGTTTCTGCAACAGAAGATCGGCGCGCGGAAGCTGCTGATCTATTCGGACCGGTCGCTTCAAAACCCGATGACCGCCTCTGAAATTACGAACAGCAGCGGAAAGACGCTGGATGGCGGACCGATAACGGTCTACGAAGGCGGCGCCTACGCGGGAGAGGCCCTGATGCAGACGGTGAAGGCCGGGGATAAGCGGCTGATCACGTACGGGGTGGATCTGGGGACGAGAATCACGACGGCGATCGATTCGTCGCGGAGCCTGGTGCGGGAAATCCACGCCGGCAGGGGGATACTGACGCTGAAGACGGCGATGGAGGAAACGCTCACCTACACCATCAGGAACGTGGACGCGAAAGCGAAGACGCTGATCATCGAGCACCCCATCCGGCCACAGTACAAACTGCTTGATGTGAAGCCGGTGGAAACCACGGCGACGGCTTACCGTTTCGAAGTGAAGCTGGCCCCGAACGCGACGGAGAGGTTTCCCGTGCGCGAAGAGCGGGTCTATGACCAGGGACTGAGCATCAGCAGCCTCACGCCGGACCAACTGCTGGTCTACATCCAGAACAAGGCGCTGACGGCGGAAGGGCGGCGGCAACTGGAGGCGATCGCAGCCAAGAAGCGGCAGATCGCGCAGACGGACCGGGCGGCGCGGGAACAGGATCAGGAGATCAGCGATCTGGTGCGGGACCAGGACCGCATCCGGCAGAATCTCATGAGTTTGAACAATGTCACGGGCCAGACCGAGCAGGTGAACAAATACGCCCGGCAGCTTGCCGAACAGGAGGGGAAGCTGGCCGGGATGCGCGACAGGTTGAGCGAGTTGCGCAAGCAGAAGTCTTCGCAGGAACAGGAGTTAAATTCCCTGATTG
>JADLBG010000039.1 GCA_020847895.1 Bryobacterales bacterium | reverse complement strand
TGAGCGCCGCCGCGCATTTTGCGAATCCAGGTGGTGGCTTCGAGAGGCATCAGGGGGAAGCGAAAGGATACACTAATCTCTATGGCTGAAGAAACCACTCAAAGTAATCAGGAATCGAAGGAGGGCCGGGAGGGAGGACGGAACACGGACGAAGTCGCTCTCGAGATGATGAAATTCATTGCTCTCACAACAGGCTACGGCAAGCCGCCGGGGGCATCCGCCGGGTTCACGGGGAAGGCCGCGAAAACGGGCGCCGAGGAGTACGCCGAAGCGCTGCTCCAGTTGTTTGGCCGCTGCCGGCAGGCAGTGCGGAAAGACTGACCGCACTGGATGGCCCCAGGGAGGGCGTGTCTGCCTTTCCGCGCTCCACGAACGAAGCGCGCCCTCAACGAGCGGCGCGCTTCGTGATAACCGTATTGCTTGGGAGAATCAGGCCCGTTATTTCTTCTTCGCCGCCTTCTTCGCGGCCTTCTTGACCGCGTTCTTGACCGCCTTCTTCACGGCCTTCTTGGCAGGCGCTTTCACCGCCTTCTTGGCCGGCGCCTTGGCGGCTTTTTTCGCCGCCTTCTTCACTGCCGCTTTCGCGGGAGCCTTCTTGGCGGAAGCCTTCTTGGCGGGAGCCTTCTTGGCTGGTGCTTTCTTAGCTGCTTGTTTCACTACTGGTTTCACTGCCTTCTTTGTTGGTTTGGCGGACTTCTTGCCGGTCTTCTTCGCCGCTTTCTTTACGGGTGGAGCGGCTTCAGGGGCCGGAGTTTCCGCGGGAACTTCCACGCTGGCCGGGGCAGGCTCCGCGGGTGCCGCGGAGGCAGTAGTTTCCGTAACCGTTACGCTTGTGATTTCCTCTTCCATCAGTTCCTCGTCATCCTCTCCGTAACTGTATTCCTTGATTACCGAAATAAGCTCAACATGCTCCTCGTCGTAATCGAAGTCGTCCATCTCATCATCGAGAGGCGCAGCTTCGACAAACATTTCCAGAGCATTCTGTTCGGGCATGGTCACACTTAGAATACAACGTTTTTACTAATAGGCAAGAGGAAAAGCGCTGCCTGGCCAGCGAAATTTCCCGAGCGCGTCCAACACTCAACGCGCATGCGATGTTTTGGCGCGATCGAACTTTTCGGCCACCTGCGGGCCGGAGGAGGAAGCGCGCCGCTGCGGCGCGCGGCGATGGGGCGCCGTCGCCGCCTTCACCCGGTGAACCGGCGTCCTCGGCTTCGCGTAGCGCGCCCGCGAGGCGCGCGGCGTTTTCGCCTTCACCTGCGCCGGTTGCGCATAGGCGGCCGGGATCACCACGATATCGCCAGTACGCAAGTCATCCATGGAGGCGCGGTTGACGGAAGCGATGTTCGTGGGGGCCGTACGGTACCGGCCGGCGATGGAGTTCAACGTTTCGCCCTCGACCACCCGGTGCAAGCGCCAGGAGGTCCGCTTATCCGGAGGAACCGCGTTCAGACCCGACATCAGCAGTTGGGTGGAACCCTTGGGAATGCGGAGCGTATACCTGGCGGGAGCGACCGGCTTCAGGAGCGAGGGATTCAGATCGCGCAGTTCCGAAACCGGGATGTCGAGAAGATCGGCCAACAGGGACAGGTTGGTGTTGGCCGCCATTTCCATGGTGTCGTAGTGGAGGGGAGGATCGGCATCGATGTTTTCCAACCCGTAGTCCCTGGCGTTGGTCGCCATGATGGTCATCGCCAGGATGAGGGGTACATAGTTGCAGGTTTCCTTAGGCAGGACGTTCCGGCTGCGCAACTGCCAGAAGTCGGCGTATCCGGTTCGCTGCACTGCCTTGCTCACGCAGCCAGGGCCGCAGTTATAGGCGGCCATGGCCAGGTACCAGTCGCCGAACTGCTGATAGAGATCGCGGAGGTGGCGGGCACCCGCTCTGGTCGCCTTCTCGGGGTCCAGGCGGTCATCGGTGAACTGAGTCTGCGTCAAGCCGTACTCTTGACCACGGTATTGAACAAACTGCCACATCCCCGTGGCGGATTTGACAGACAAGGCGCGAGGGAGAAAGCCGGATTCGGCCTGAGCGAGGAAAATGAGCTCGCGCGGCACGCCTTCCTCATCGAGGATGCGGCGAATCATGTCACGGTAGCGTCCGGCGCGGCGGAGTCCGGCGATCAGCGTCTTCTTTCCGCGATCCGAGGAGAAGTAATTGATATAGCGCAACACCTCATCGTTCTCTTCCAGCGGGAGTTGGGAGGTGGTGGCCATCACCTGATCCTTGACCTTCGTTTTCAGGTTGGGATCGATCGGAAATGTGAGTTCGAGAATGTCCTGAAGGGGAGACTTGTCGTATCCGGCCGACTCCTGGTCATCGCCCGCGCCCAGGCCTTCGACGTCAAAACGGTGAATCCGGTCCACTATCTCCTCGAGCTTTTTCTCCATCACCTGCCGGTCAGGAGCGGCGTCCGGGGAGGCCAGCAGAGTATCGATGGCCTTGTCGAATTCAATCCGCGCCTGGACGATTTTTCCCTCGAGGTAGAGTCTTCTGCCTTCCTGGAATCGTTCCTCGGCCCGGCGAATGCGCTGGTCCAGTTGAGGGCGGGGGGGCACCTTCGGTTCGGTCTTGAGGTAGTTGGGAACCTCTCTGGCAGCGTAGAGGCTGGCCTGGAGGGCAGGAGGTTCGGGAGGCTCGTGCGTGGTTCCAGCGGAGGCTTCTTCCACCGCTTCCGCGGCAGGTTTCGGAGCAGGCGGAAGGAAGGAACTGCGGAAGGATTCCGGCCGGATGCCGGAAGTGCAACCGGCCAAGCCGAGGCCAAGGAG
>JADLBG010000038.1 GCA_020847895.1 Bryobacterales bacterium | reverse complement strand
TACAATGCACGAACACAAGGGGAAACTACGATATATGTGCACGATTACATGCCTACAATTTAAGACAGAAAAGCGTTCATGTGTATCTAAACAAACAACTTCACATCATTGGGAGCAAGAACTTCGGTTTAGGAGCCTGGAGTTGGCCCGACCAGCAGCGATCCTGGAATTGCATCGGTCGCCAAGATTCGATATTGGGCAAGGGGCCGGACGGCGGGCGCATCTGCCCGAAGAATTGCAGGGCGGTGCAATGCGCTCTCCATCGAGCGATTGGTCGATGGAGTCCCGTCCAGCCCGACGCACGGGTTGCTTGCGATAAAATGGGTTTGATAAGTGGTTCAACCCACCTTATTTTTCCAATATGACAACCAAGCTGATTCTCGACAAGGCCGGACGGGTGGTCATCCCCAAGGCCCTCCGCGAGGAATTGCATCTTGCGCCCGGTGACGCCCTCGAACTGAACACCGCCGGCGAACAAATCACGCTGCGTCCCGTGCGTGCCAGCGTGCCGATCCGTAAGGAAGACGGGGTGTGGGTCTACCGTTCCGGCCAGAAGATGGACGTGTCGATCCGTAAAGTGATCGAGGAAGGCCGCGACGAACGGCGCCGTTCCATTCTGGGGCGGAACGAATGAAGATTTTCCTGGATACCTCCGTCTTCGTGGCTGCGTTCTGGGGCGACCACGTACACCATGCGGCGAGCGTCAAACTCGCCAAGGCGGCAACGCCCAAGACAGCCTTCTGCGCGGCGCATACGGTCGCCGAGGTTTACTCGACGATGACCCGCCTGCCGGTGAAACCGCCGATTCCGGCCGAGCAGGCGCTCCTCTTCATTCGCCAGATTCGCGAGAAGTTCACGGTTGTGTCGCTGACCGCCAGCGAGTACTTCGAAACGATCGAGAGGCTCGCTGAGAAGGGTATCGCCCGAAGCTACATCTATGACGGCCTCATCATGACAGCAGCCAGGAAGTCGGGAGCGGACACGATCTACACATGGGACGTGGACGACTTCGTGCTCGTGTCCGAGAGCGCGACGGAAAAGAAAATTCGAACTCCATAAATGACGTTTCACGTGACGGTAGAACAGTGGGAGTAGATCAAGACGGCCGGAGCGGGTTGGCCTTGTTTAGCTCTCGCCAGACTCAGACTGCCGCACATGCAAGCGTCTGGTAGAGCGCTCTTCGCGAATCGACCCGAGCGACGATGCGTTCCTTACGTCCATCGAGCATGAGTCTTCTTCTGGGGAAGTGCTAATCTTCCTCAAGAGGCAGCTCTTGAAGTCGTCAGCCGGAAGAACGCCGTGGTCGCACGGCGAACTCGTCGTTGCCTGCGGCCTATATTTCACGTTGCCCTTCGGACAGTTGCATTCCCGGAACCCGAGAATAGTTGCGTTGGCTCGACTACTCAGTCGCACCCCCTCCAGCCTGGCGATGAAACTCGTGAATTTCGCTTCCCTCGACCCCGCACATCAAACGCGTGGCGTCAAAGGACTGTCGGGACACAGCCGCCGCGACCAGGAAATATGGAAGGAATTCGAGGACAATTGGGAGCGGATGACGCTTCGGAGCGAGACGATCCTCCAGAAATTAGTGCATGCCAATACACCGCAAATGCCCCAATCTCCCATCGAAGAACAGCCGTGCATTGAGCCGGATCGCAACACGGAGACTACAACGGCAACCACAGTGCGGCTGATGCAACACTTCTTTCGGAAGATGGTTCTTGCCTCTTACAATTCCACCTGTTGCGTCACAGGTAATCCCGTTGAAGAACTGCTCGTGGCCAGCCATATTGTGCCTTGGAGCGACTTTCCCGAACACCGCCTCAATCCTCGCAACGGCCTTTGCCTCGCTGCACACTTCGACCGTGCTTTCGATCGAGGGCTGATTACATTCGATGACGAAACGAGACTCGTCGTCAGTCCCTTGATAAAGCGGTATCGCTCAAATGCGGCGATAAACGGCGAGTTCCTTTGCAGAGAAGGTCAAAGGCTGACTCCGCCGGAACGTTTCCCGCCGGAGGCCGATTTACTGGCACAGCACCGCAGGCTGACGTTCCGCGCGAAATAGATCGTTCCCCTCGCCAAGGCAACGAAGTCCGGAACACGTCCGCGCCGATTCTCCATCGCAGTGGCGGTTTCCATCAGCACCAAATCAACGCTGGCCGAGATGGCAGGTACCGGCGCGTCGATCGCGATTATCAGGTGTTCACGATCAGCATTTCGTGCTCGAAAGCCGCGGTGCGACCTTTGTCTCTGTCTCGGTTACTCAGCAGTTCAACACAACCACCTCGCTGGGCGGCCTCCCGCTGAACTCCGCACCAGCAATGGCGCGCCAACACCTTAGATGACGGAATACGGGTTAGATGACGGAATACGGGAACAAGGCGACTGCCTTCCCGCCTCATTCCGCCTAATTCCATCCGCCGAACTCTGCTGTGAGAATGGCGGCGATCTGTCTTCGCAAGACCGGGCAGCGATCCGCGGCGGCGAGCCACACGACTTCCCAGTCGATCCCGAAATACGCGTGTATCAGGATATTGCGGAAGGCTACGATCCGGGGCCAGGGCACCTCGGGATGGCGAGCACTGAGGTCGTCCGAAACACGCGCGGCCGCTTCGCCGATAATGCCCAGTTTTTAAACGACGGCACTGCGAAGAAGCTCGGACTTCTGAAATCCCTCGAAGCCGGCATTGTCGAGGCCGCGGATCACATCGCCGATTTCATTTCGGGAACGCCGGCAGAGGCCGGCCAGTTCGGCCGCATCCACCTGTACGTTGCCGACTTGGAGCGTTTGTCCCATCGCCGTCCATTCCGTTATGTCCCGAACCGCGGTTTCCACGCACCGGAACGCATCTCAGCGCTGCAAATCACGTTGCGGAGAGCCATTGAAATTTTCGAATGCTCTCACGTTGACGGCTCCCCGATTCGTGAAGGTGGAGGACCCGGAGGCGGAATTTGGATCATGTGTTACAGCGGCTGGCCGGCGCCGGTCTGGGGCGGAGCAGCGCATGAAATTCGTTGCGCCCTGGAAGGGTTGCGATGTGAATTTGTGCCCCAATCCGCGGCAGGATGTGCCGGGTGATAAACAAAGACTACGACTCCACTCCATAGAAACTCTCGATAGCGGGCACGCTCCGCCCTGACATTGCCGGGTGAGGGGCCGGGGGGCCGGACGGCGGGCGCATCTGCCCGAAGAATTGCATGGCGGCCTCGACATTCTGCCGGCGTACCTCCTCGTCGGGCTCGAGCGACCAGTTGCCGCGTTCCGCCATGTTACCGATGCAAAGGCCGTCGCTTCGCGGATTGATGCCGGCGCTTACGCTGCTGCCGGGCATGCGGCCTGACGCGCGATAACGCACCTCGGGCTGGGGGATGCAATGCGTGAGCTGGCCGCGAACAGGCACCAGTTCCTGGTCGTTGAAAAGCGTCTTCGATCCGAGGCCCGTGCAATTGATCAGGACAGGTTCGGCCAGCAACATCAGATCGCGCGGGGTGTCGAATTTGCGGATCACGATGCTGCCGCCAAACAGGATGAAATCGCGGACGAGCGCCTGGAGGTAGATGGACGGCTCGATGGCGAGGGCCGCGGTGCGAACGGCGTATGGGGCCGGGAATGGATGCTCCCCGGGTCCGAAAATTTCGCGGCCGCGGCCGGGATTCAGGTGGTCGGGCAGCAGATCGCCGGCGGGATTGCCGCCGCCCGCGCCGCGGGTCTGGGAGGCCCGCGGATCGGCGGTGGCGTTGTAACTGTCAATCCAGTAGACGCCGTATCCGGGCGCTCCGGCGAGCAGTTGGAGTTCCGTGTAGGAAAGTTCCGCGGCGCGGCGGAATTGCGCATCCCAGCCGGGCGTGCGCCGGCCGGCCTCGACGAGTCCGGCGGTGGGGGTGAACCCGGCCAAGGACATGTTCGAGGTGGTGTTGGGCGGGATGGAGGCAGCGTAGATGACGACCTGAAAGCCACGGCGCTGGAGCTGGCGGGCGGCGGTGAGGCCCGGGGAGCCGCAACCGAGCACGGCGGCGCGGCGCACGCCGCCGGCGGGCATTCCGTGCTCGAGCGCCATTTCGGCCGCCATCAGACCGCAGCCCCAGGCGAGCGACATGCCGGCTCCACCGAACCCATAGTTGTGGATCACGGTCTTCCCGTCGAACTTCTCGGGCCGGAGCACGAAGCCGGAATCACGATGCGGCCGCAACCCGATGGTAGTTCGGATGACGCGATCCCAGGAGATGCGGGGGAGGGCCAGGTTGGGTAGCGGTCTTGGGAGAGCGGCCGCCATTGGGCCGCGGGAGGCGGGCGGCGGAGGCCCCGCCGCGACGGGGAGCTTTCGCGCCGCGCATCCGGAGGTGATGCCGGCGGCGGCGAAGCCGGCTGCCTGGAGAAATTCCCGTCTTCGCATATTCATCCTCGAATCAATCGCAGATCTTCACCAGCAGATAGCCCAGTCTCGCCGAGCCGGGATCCATGAAATGAGCGGTATTGCGTGGGACGACGACCATGTCTCCCGGCGCGATGGTGAAGTCGCGGGCTCCGGTCACGCCGGAACCGCGAATCTCGCCGAGCGGATCCTCCTTGCCGCCGATGAGGGTGCCGTCGAGTTTCGCGTGGGCGGATCCCAACCGCACGAAGTAGAGGTCGTCACAGGTTTGATGGACTTCCCAGGGGCCGTGCGCGGCGTTGTAGATCACGTGGTTGATGAGCACGGCTCCGGCGGAATGGAGCGTTACGTTCTTAGCGGCGGTGGCGAGGGTCGCGTCGATCGCTGCCTTGGAGGAGACATCGGGCATGGGAAGGGGTTCGGGGGCGGCTCCGATGCCGATGCGCATGCGGCGGGCGGCGGGGAAAACGCGGACAGCCACGAATTCAAAGCGGCCGGCGGTTGGGCGGATCCGATATTCCGTGCCGCGCGGCACGTTGACGACATCGCCGGCGTTGACCTGGTGACGGCGGCCGGAGAGGGAGATATCGGCGGAACCGCGTCGCACGAACCAGAACTCGCCGGCGTCCGGGACGGCAGTCCGGGCGGCTTCGCCGGCGGAGATGACGCG
Organism: Bryobacterales bacterium; assembly: GCA_020847895.1. Taxonomy (GTDB): domain Bacteria; phylum Acidobacteriota; class Terriglobia; order Bryobacterales; family Bryobacteraceae; genus CADEFT01. The sequence continues at coordinate 11,671 of JADLBG010000038.1, read as the reverse complement.
AAATTGCACGGCGTAGTTGGTCTTAGCGAGCACGTCGGCCGAGTTCGAAGTTTGCGCGAAGATTTTGTCGATCTCGGCGCTTTTCACGACATCGCGGAGTTCGGCGGGCAACGGGCACACACTCAGTAGGAGAATCGCAGTGGGGAACCGCATGTTTCGAAGCCTCCTGTGCGAACCGGATCAGTATACACCGCCGGACGGGCTTGGGATGGGGTGTTCGCGGCCGGGCGGCGGTTACGCTTGGTATCATTTTGTTACGCATGGCAAGTTGTCTGTTTTCCGCCACAAAACCGGCTGAGCAGGGCGAGGAAATCTAACGGGATGACCAGGCGCATCCTTGCTCTCGCGCTGGCGTTTCTTACGCTGCCGGCACAATCCCAAACCGCGGCCGCGGAGGATCCGGATTTCGCGGCCTCCGTCAGACAGTGGACCACCAAGCCTGAGTTTCTCTCTCCTCTGGTCGACCATCTGCCGAAGGTTGCCAACGTGCCAACACCGAAGGACATCCTCGGCTACCACATCGGAACTCCACAGAAACTCACTTACTACGCGGACATACTCAAATACTATCGAGCGCTGGCGGCGGCGTCGCCACGCGTGAAAATCATCGAGACCGGCAAGACCGACGAAGGCCGCGATTGCGTCGTCATCGCCATCGGCTCGGAAGAGACCATCAAGGATCTGGACATGTATCGCGACGCGCTATCCAAACTGGCTGACCCGCGAGCCCTGACCGACGCACAGGCGAAGGAAATCATCGCTTCCGCCAAGCCGATCTACCATTTGATGGGCGGCCTCCACAGTAGTGAAACAGGGCCTTCGGAAATGCTGATGGAACTCGCCTACCGGCTGGTAGCGGAGGATTCCGATCTCATCAAGCGAGTCAGGGACAATGTCATCGTCACTATCACCCCGGTGGCCGACCCTGACGGGCGCGACCGCTACCTGGACTGGTATTACGCTTACAAGATCAACGAAAAGAACGAAGACGACCGCCTCCCAGGGCCGCCATTCGGGGGTAAGTACGTCTATCACGACAATAATCGCGATATCAATTACTCCCAGGTCACGATGCGGAACCTACTCGCGTGGTATCTGCAATGGCATCCGCCCATCATGCACGATCTCCACGAGTCGGTCCCTTTCCTTTACACATTCAGCGGGCAATCCCCGCAAAACCCGACGCTCGATCCCATTCTTTACGCGGAGCTTCCCTGGTTTGCCAATTATGAACTCACCACCATGGCCCGTTTCGGCATGCCGGGCGTGTGGACGCATGCGTTTGTGGACATGTGGTCGCCCGGCTACCTGGGGTTCATGTCGTCCAACCACAACGGCATGCCGCGCATGTATGAGACCTTCGGCAATGGCGGCGGCAACACGATGAAGCGCAAGGTGACGGGCGACCGGCGCGGGGGGAATGATGTCACGAAACGCGAATGGTACCGGCCGATGCCGCCCTACCCGGAAGTGGAGTGGTCGATGCGCAACAATACCAACTACAGCGAAACGGCGGTTCTCTCGGCTCTCCAACTCACGTCGAACTTTCCCAAGGCCGTTCTCGAGAATTTCTATCAGAAGAGCCGTAATTCCATTGAATCGGGCCGCACGCAGGCTCCGTTCGGATATGTGATTCCCGGAGGCCAGAAGGATATGAACCGGGTGGCGCTGCTCGTGAATCTGCTGCGGCGCCAGGGCATCGAAGTGGGCCGCGCCACGTCCGCCTTTCAGGTAAAGGAGGGAAGCTTCCCCGAAGGTTCGTTCGTCATCAAGCGCGACCAGCCATACGGACGCCTGGCGAAGATCCTGCTGGAGAAACAGACCTTCCCCGACGCCAACCTTCGCACCTACGACGACACAGGCTGGACGATGGGGCTGATGATCGGCGTGCCGGTGAAAGAGATCGAGGATAAAGCGGTGCTGGCCGTGGCCGTTCAACCCGTTGGGAAGTTCGAATGGAAGGGCGTTCTCAGCGGCTTTCCGGCGCGCTCGGCGTACGTCATCCCGGACTACGGCGCGAACGCCCTCATTACGCTGCGCTGCCGTTTGCGCGACCTCAAGTTTGAAGCGGCGGAGAAAGCCTTTGCCGCCGCGGGAGTGGAATATCCCGCCGGTTCGCTGCTGATTCCCGTCCAGGGTCCGAACGAGAACCTGCACCAGCGAATCAAACTTGCCGTGGAGGAACTCGGCCTTCCGGCCAGTTCGCTCGAAACCATGCCCGACGTGCCCCGGCACGAAGTGGAGATGCCGCGGCTTGCCGTGTTCAGCACGTGGGGAAGCACGCAGGATGTGGGCTGGGTGCGCTACGCGCTCGATCAGTTCGAAGTCCCCTACGATCTCATCTACAAGGAGCGCATCAAGAGCGGCAATCTACGCGCGGCGTATGATGTGATCCTCATGCCGAGCCAGGGCCGCGGCAATGGGAAGAGCATCGTCTATGACGTGGATGCGAGAGGCAAGATTCTTGCGTATAAGAAGACGGAGAAGTCAGGGAACCTCGGCATGTACGGCGAATCGGACGATATCAGCGGGGGCATGGGAATCGCGGGCGTAGGGGAGATCGAGAAGTTTCTCAATGGCGGCGGCGTCCTCATCACGCTGGGCGAGGCAAGCTGGTTTCCGGCCGATTTCGGGCTGGCCGCCCGCGTGGATGGCGCTCACCCTTCGCCGGCTTTCTACGCTCCCGGCCCCATTGTAAGCGCCGATATCGAGCAGCCCACCCATCCGCTGTTTTACGGCTACAGCGGCAAGACCATCCCCGTGCGCTACGCCAACGGCCCTCTGCTTACGGTTCCGGATCTGGATAAGAAGGAAGCGCTGCTGCGCTTTTCGGGAAGGGCGGATTCCGTTCTGAGCGGTCTGATGAAAGGCGCTGGGGAAACGCGGAACAAGGCCGCCATTGTTGACGTCCCGGCGGGCGCCGGGCGTATCCTCATGTTCGCGACGAATCCCTGCTATCGCTGGCAGAACCACGGCGAGTTTAATATGCTTTTCAACGCCATCCTGCATTTCAACGATCTGAAATAACTGCATGGAGGCGAACTGGACTATCATCGCCGATGACCTCACGGGCGCGGGCGACGCGGGCGCCGGGTTCGCGGCGCGCGGCTATTCCACCTGTATCTGGCTTCACGGACACGCGCCGGCCATTCCTTTCAATTTTGACATTCCGGTTTTTGAAACTTCCAGCCGCCATCTCGATGCCGGGGAGGCGTACGCCCGCGTCCGGGCTGCGCTCGCCTTCGCCCCGGGCCGCCGCATCTTCAAGAAGCTGGACTCGACGCTGAAAGGCAATATCCTGGCCGAACTCGAGGCGGTGAGAGACGCCGCTCCGGGCGTCCGCATCATCCTGGCTCCCGCTCACCCGATGATGGGACGGACCATCCGGAAGGGGGTGTTGTTTGTTCACGGAGAAGACAGCGGGCAGCGGGCGCCGGAGGCGGAATGGCTCGAGTGCCTGGATGAACTGCCTGAAACCATCGAGGATGATGCGATATACGCGGGTTCGGGAGCGCTGGCGCAGAAGATTGCAGCCACCCTGCCGCGCAAGCCCGATTCGTGTTTCCGGCCGCGCCATCGGAGGGTGGCGGTGATTGCGGGGTCGCGCAACCCCACTACGCTCGCGCAAGTGGAGATGCTGCGCGCACAGAACCTTGATGGCGTTTCGATTTTCGAAATCGAGCGGGACCGTCTTGACTCTGCGGATTTCAAGAGCTTTTTATCTTTTATGCCACGTTCGGCGCTGCTGATCGCGGGCGGCGATACGGCGCGAGCCATCGCCGCCCATTTGGGCGCGGACGGCATTCGCCTTGCGGGCGAAGAGATTCCGGGCATTCCGTGGGGCGTGTGGATCGGCGGAGACTTCGATGGGCTGCCCATCGCCACAAAATCAGGCGGGTTTGGTCAGATAGACGTGTTGGCCGGCGCAGTCCGGCTGTTAAGAGGAGAATCGATTTGAAACCAACGGTGGCCCTCACCATGGGAGATCCGGCCGGGATCGGCCCGGAAATCGTCCTGAAGGCTTTGGCCGATGAGAGTCTTCGGGCGCTGGCCAATTGGATCGTCGTCGGCGACCGCAAGCCGCTCGAGATGATCGATGCCGCAGGTCTCGATGCGCTGGCATCCGAGGCAGGAATGGCGTGGCAGGATCCGGGCGCGATCGAGGGAGAGGACTTCGCCTTTGGCCGGTCGGATGCGCGTTGCGGCAAGGCCGGTCTCGAATATGTTCGCCTGGCCACGCTTCTTTGCCTGGAGGGCAAGGCTCAAGCCATGGTGACAGCGCCGCTGAACAAGGAAGCAGTGGCGATGTCGGGCATCCCGTTTACGGGACACACGGAATTCATCGCGGAACTGTGCGGCAGCAGCGAATCGCGCATGCTGCTGATCAACGACCACCTGCGCGTCGCGCATGTGACCACGCACGTCTCGCTGCGGCGCGCCTGCGAACTGCAACCCGAGCGCATCCTGCGCACGATTGAACTCGCCACCGATGCCGTGCGGCTGATCGGATACGCCGATCCGCGCGTGGCCGTTTGCGGACTCAACCCGCACGCCGGGGAGCACGGCTTGTTCGGAACGGAGGATGAGCAGTTCATCGCGCCCGCCGTGGAGCAGGCGAAGGCGAAGGGGATCCGGTGTGAAGGACCCATTCCTGGAGACACCGTATTCCTGAAGGCGGCGCGAGGCGGCTATGATCTGGTGATCGCCATGTATCACGACCAGGGGCACATTCCGATCAAGCTTCTGGATTTCGAACATACCATCAATGTTTCGATTGGAATTCCCATCATCCGGACATCGGTGGATCATGGAACGGCATTTGATATTGCGGGGAGAGGGATCGCGGATGCGGGGAGCATGAAAGCGGCGATGCGTCTGGCGGCGCGAATGGGAAGCAACCGGTTGTCACATATGTAAACTTGTTTCACTCGTAAATTTACTCTTACGCCTGCTCCATTTCCGTCCGATTAGGACAATATGGCAGTAGCTGTGCGTTTACTAATCCTTCTCTTGATCACATCCACCGCGGCCGCTGCGCAGACTACGGGCGAGGTTCGCGGCACGCTCGCAGACCCCGCCGGCGCCGCGGTGGCCCAAGCCAAGGTGACCCTCTCGAGCAGTGAAACGGGGGAGACCCGGATCTTCAAGGCCGATGCGGAAGGCCGCTATGCATTCCCGCTACTGAAAGTGGGCGATTACGAGGTGACCGTGGAGGCGGCGGGATTCCGGCGCCTGGCCGCATCCGCCAGTGTACGCAGCGCGGAAGTGACCGTGGTCAACCTGAAACTCGAATTAGGTCAGGTGACCGAGCAGATCACGGTTACGGACGCCGCGAGCCCGCTCGACGCGCAGAGCGCCCAGCGGCAGGAGTCGTTCGCCGGCAGAGAGGTGCAGGATATCCCCGTCGTCCGGGACCCGAACGCCATCGCGCTGCTGCTGCCGGGTATCGCACCTGCGCCGGCGAGTTTCAATTCCGGGAGTTTCATCAGCAACGGCAACCGCGCGCGGGCGAACAATATCACCATTGACAACATTACGGCGACGGACATCTCCACCGCGGGCACGGGATCGACGAACAACGGGCCGTTGAACTTCTCGTCGCTCAAAGAAGTGAAGGTGATCAACAACTTCAGCGCGGAGTTCGGGCGGAATTCGGGCTCCCAGGTGCAGTACATCACGAAATCCGGGACCAACCAGTTCCACGGAGAAGTTTATGAGTACCTCCAGAACAGCGCTTTTAACGCGCGCGACTGGTTTGACCGCAGCGGCTCGGCGAGTGTCAACCGTTTCAATGAATTCGGCGGCGTCCTGGGAGGGCCGGTCATTCGTAACAAGACCCACTTCTTTCTTTCCGCCGAAGTAGTGCCTGTGCGGGGTCTCGGCGATACACGGATAGCTTCCGTGCCGACCGCGGCCATGATCGCGAAGGTGACGGACCCCACGTCGAAGAAACTGCTCGAGCAGTACAAACTTCCCGCGCCGGAAACGGAAACAGCCGCGGGAGGGACGGTGAGCCAGAGCGCGCCCAACGCGGCGGATTTCCACCAGTATTCGGTTCGCATCGATCATCAGCTATCGGCACGCGACAGCCTCTACGCCCGCTTCGGAGCGGCGGGTCTGGACGCCACGGCGCCCTCGATCACCTTCGTGGGAACCAACCTGAACAACTTCGGATTGAGTTCGACCAATAGCGTCTACAGCGCAAATCTCAACGAGACGCACGTGTTCTCTCCAGCCGTCATCAACGAATTCCGCGCCGGTTTCGGACGTACCACTCCGGTTTTCGGTCTTCTCACGGATGCCGCCACCGGCCCGCGGATCAACTTCGCCAACGGAGAGGTTTCGAACTTCGGGCAGGCGGACAACGCCCCGCAAGGACGCATTCAGAACACGTGGCAGGCAGGGGATACTGTCACCTGGACCAAGCGCGCTCACAACGTGAAGATGGGCGGCGATTCCTACCGCTACCAACTCAACAGCTTCCTCGATTCGCAAGCGCGCGGCACGTACACGTTCCTCGGTTGGGACGATTTTGCCGCCGGGCGGCCCAGCGCGTTCTCGCAACGGTTCGGGAGCACGTTCCGAGGGCACCGCACGTGGCTCGCCGGAGCCTTCGTTCAGGATGATTACCGTGTGACGCCGCATCTTACGCTGAACCTGGGTTTCCGGATGGAGATGTACGGCGCGGTGAAGGAAGTGAACAACCTGGCTTCGAACCTCGACCTCGACTGCCGCGACAGTCTGGGCGCGGCGGGCAGCGGACCCCTCGGATGCTTTACGGTGGGCGGCAGCGCCATCCATGCCAACGCCTATCCGCAGCCGCGCATCGGCTTCGCCTATAATCCGCGCGGCGGCAAACTGGTCATCCGCGGCGGGTATGGATTGGTCTCTGATTTCAATTATCTGAACCCCATCACGGGGCAGCGTTCCCTGCCCCCGTTCAACTCCGCGGCAAGCCTCAGCGGAGCGGCGAGTTTCACGGGGGCGAACAGTTGGGCCGATCTTGTGGCGGGCACGGCAGCCGTGCAGCAGCAGGCAAGGGCGATGGCGGGCGTCATCCGCAATGACGTGTTGAACTACGGCAACATCGTTCCGGTGATCGACCCGAACCTGAAGAACCCGCAAGTCCATCAATGGAGCTTCGGCATGGAACGGGAGTTGCCTCAACATTTCGTGCTGAAGGCAGGCTATGTGGGAACAAAGGGCAATTACCTGCAGCGCCTGCGTCCTCTGAATCTGAACGCCAACATGCCTGCCGCCGCTACCAGTTTCAGCGACGAAGCCGCCCGCGCGGCGGAATTCCGCGCCTCCTATGCCGCCTTGAGCGGTACGGCAACACGCTTTAGCGGACGCATGGACCCGCGCTTCAATTCCGTGAACTACTACGACAACTCAGCCAATTCCAACTACCACGCTCTCGAGGTAACGGCTTCGCGCCCATTTCGCGGGGGGCTTTCGCTGCATGTGGCCTACACGTGGGCCAAGTCCATCGATGACGTCTCCGACGCTTTGACTACTATTCCCAATGACAGCACGCAACTCCAGAACCCTGACAATGCGCGCGGCAACCGCGGCGTCTCGGGCTTCGATTTGCCGCATCGCCTTGTGGTGGCGCACGTCTGGGAACTGCCGTGGGGAAAGGGCCTGTCGAACCGTGTGCTGGCTCGCGTGCTGGGCGGATGGGGCATGTCCGGCGTCTCGACCTGGCGGGCGGGATTCCCCGTCAGCTTCGAGGCTGGACCGCGGTTGGGAGTGCCGAACCTATCCGTGGTGGATACAGCAGGCTTCATCCGTCCCAATGCATCCGGCTCCTTCGCCTTCGATCCATTTCCGGCGGGCAGTCCGGGCGTGATTGCCGGCTATGCGTCAAAGCTCGGGCTCAGCCAACCGCTGCTGGGAAATTTCGGAACACTCGGCCGTAATACACACCGTCTGAACGGCCTTTCCAACTTTGACTGGAACGTCTACAAGACGCTGCCGATCACGGAGCGCATCGCCCTGCGTCTGCGCTGCGAGATCTACAACGTCTTCAATCAGCACTCGTTCCTGACGGTGGACCGCAACATCAGCAGCCCGTCGTTTGGCCAGTACAACTCCCTGGCGCAATCGCAGCGGGCGTTTCAATTGGGAGCCGTCATTCAGTTCTGACAAGCCGGCAAATCGCGAGGCGGCGTTCAGTTCACGACGGCCGATTCCTTGCGCTTGTGAATCTCCTGCAGGGTCCAAACGCGGATCGGATCGCGGCGGCGGGAGGCAATGGCCTCGGCGGCGGCTTTTGCGCCGCTCATGGTGGTGATGCAAGGGACACGATAGGTGAGGGCGATGCGGCGAATGGCCTTCTCGTCGCTGAAGGAATGCCCGCCGGTGGTGGTATAGATGACCAGGCGGAGCGAGCCGCCTTTCAGCAAGTCCACTGCGTTGGGGCGGCCTTCATTGACTTTGAAAACAGTCTTCACCTTCAGTCCAGCGGCTTGCAGGGCGGCGGCGGTGCCACGAGTGGCGGCGAGCGTGAAGCCGAATTCGCTGAACTTGCGGCCGAGTTCCACGGCGTCGGCCTTGTGGCGTTCGTTGACGCTGAGAAACACACACCCGGAATCCGGCAACGGCGTGCCGGCGCTCAGTTGCGCCTTGGCGAAGGCTTCGCCGAAATTAACGCCGACCCCCATCACTTCGCCGGTGGAGCGCATTTCCGGCCCCAGGGCAGGGTCAACTCCGGGAAATTTATTGAAGGGAAAGACGGGGGACTTGACGAACGACATCGGAACCGGGAGGACTCCGCAAGTGAGACCTCCTGTCAGGTGAGCGAGATCCTTGAGCCGCTTGCCGAGCATGAGGCCGACGGCAATCTTCGGCAGCGGGACGCCTGTCGCCTTGGAAACATACGGCACGGTGCGCGACGCGCGTGGATTGACTTCCAATACGTAAACGGTGCCGTCCTTGATGGCATACTGCACATTCATGAGGCCCACCACCTGGAGGGCGCGGGCCAGTTGGACGGAGTAGCGTTCAATGGTCTCCTTCACGCCGGCGGACAGAGAAGCCGGCGGCAGCACACAGGAACTGTCGCCCGAATGGACACCGGCTTCCTCGATGTGCTCCATGATGCCCGCGATCAGCACGTCGCGGCCGTCGGAGAGGCAATCGACATCGACTTCGATGGCGTCTTCGAGGAAGCGGTCAATGAGGACCGGACGCTCCTGGGAGAACACTACCGCCTCGCGCATGTAGCGGCGGACGGTCTCTTCATCGTAGGCGATGACCATGGCGCGTCCGCCGAGCACGTAACTGGGGCGGACGAGAACGGGGTAGCCAAGGCGCCGGGCCACTTCGATGGCTTCGTGCTCGCTGGTGGCGGTTCCGTTGGGCGGCGAGGGAATGCCGAGGTCGTCGAGGAGTTTGCCGAACAGCTTCCGGTCTTCGGCGAGGTCGATGTTGGCGGGGTCCGTGCCGATGATGGGAACTCCAGCGCGCTTGAGCGGGAGGGCGAGATTCAGCGGAGTCTGGCCGCCGAATTGCACGATGACGCCGTCGGGCTTTTCGGTGTCATAGATATTCAGCACCTCTTCGAGCGTGAGCGGTTCGAAGTAGAGACGGTCGCTGGTGTCGTAGTCCGTGGAAACCGTCTCCGGGTTACAGTTCACCATGATGGACTCATGGTTGAACTCGCGGAGCGCATAACTGGCGTGGCAGCAGCAGTAATCGAATTCGATGCCCTGGCCGATGCGATTGGGTCCGCTGCCGAGGATCATCACTTTCTTTCGGGTGGAGGGTTCGGCCTCGCATTCGGATTCGTAGCTGGAATACAGATAAGGGGTGAAGCTTTCGAATTCGGCGGCGCAGGTGTCCACGCGGTTGAAGACGGCGGGGACGCCGAGGGCTTTGCGCTTGCGGCGGACATCGAGAGGGCTCGAGTTCCACATGCGTCCCATTCGGGAATCCGAGATGCCGTCGCGCTTGGCCTTTATGAACGTGGCCTGATCGGCGGTGTCGAGAGTCTTTGCAGCGAGGTCTTTTTCGAGGGCGATGACTTCGGCGATTTGGGTAAGAAACCAGGGATCGATGGCGGTCATCTCGTGGATCTGGTCCACGGTATAGCCCTTCTCCATGGCAAAGCGGATATAGCCCAGTCGGTCCGGAGTGGGAGTGATCAGGCGTTGGGGGATCAGATCCTCGTCGAACACTTCCGAGGAGGCAGACTTGCCGGTCTCGAGGCTGCGGATGCCTTTCCCCAGCGCCTGTTTGAAGGTGCGTCCGATAGCCATGACCTCGCCCACGGACTTCATCTGAGTGCCAAGCACGGGTTCCGAGCCGGGGAATTTTTCAAACTGCCACTTGGGGATCTTCACGACGACATAGTCGATGGTCGGCTCGAAGCAGGCGGGGGTCTTGCGCGTGATGTCGTTGTTGATCTCGTCGAGACGGTAACCCACGGCGAGTTTCGCGGCGATTTTAGCGATGGGGAATCCGGTGGCCTTGGAGGCAAGCGCGGAGCTTCGGGAGACGCGCGGATTCATCTCGACAATGACCATGCGGCCCGTCTTCGGATCGATGGCGAACTGAACGTTCGATCCGCCGGTGTCGACGCCGATTTCGCGCAGGCAGCGCAGCGCGCCGTCGCGCATCATCTGGTATTCGCGGTCACTGAGCGTCTGGGCTGGAGCGATGGTGATGGAATCTCCGGTGTGGACGCCCATGGGATCGAAGTTTTCAATCGAGCAGATGATGATAGCGTTGTCAGCGAGGTCACGCATCACCTCGAGTTCATATTCCTTCCACCCGAGGACACTCTCTTCGATGAGGACTTCGTGGACGGGGGAAAGGTCGATGCCGCGCTCGAGGATGTCTACAAGTTCCTCCCGGTTGTAGGCGATGCCGCCGCCCGTGCCGCCGAGCGTGAAACTGGGCCGCAGGATCATGGGGTAGCCGATTTTGGCGGCGAAGGCGAGACCGTCCTCGACGGTTTTCACCAGTTGGGAGCGCGGAGTTTCGAGGCCGATGGAGCGCATGGCGTCCTTGAACAGGAGCCGGTCTTCGGCCTTCTTGATGGCGCCGATCTTGGCGCCGATCAACTCGACGTTGTACTTATCGAGGATGCCTGCTTCGGCGAGAGCGACGGAGAGGTTGAGCCCGGTCTGGCCGCCAACAGTCGAGAGGAGGGCATCGGGGCGCTCCTTGCGAATGACCTCGGCGGCGTAATCGACGCTCAAGGGCTCGACGTAGGTACGGTCGGCAAGGTTGGGATCGGTCATGATGGTGGCCGGATTGGAGTTGATCAGCACCACCTCATAGCCGTCGGCGCGGAGCGCCTTGCACGCCTGAGCGCCGGAGTAATCAAATTCGCAGGCCTGTCCGATGATAATGGGACCCGAACCCACGATCAGTATGCGGTGGATGTCGTTTCTTCTAGGCATCCTTACTACCTCTTGTGCGCGCGCATGAGTTCAACGAATTCGTCAAACAGATAGTGCGAATCGTGCGGCCCCGGCGCGGCTTCGGGGTGATATTGCACGCAGAATACGGGGTGTTCCCGGTGGCGCAGTCCTTCCACGGTGTGGTCATTCAGATTGATATGCGTGAGTTCGACGGTGCTCGCCGGCAGCGAATCGGCGTCCACGGCAAAGCCGTGATTCTGTGAGGTGATCTCGACCCTGTTCGTACGGTAGTTCAGCAC
>JADLBG010000037.1 GCA_020847895.1 Bryobacterales bacterium | reverse complement strand
CATAGAAGAAGCCGTTGCGATCGGCGTGCAGCAGAAGCTTCGAGGGCTTGCCGCGATAGACCGTGTCCACCAGCACGTTAGGCTCGGTGGCGTCGCGATCCTTCACGTCGTGCGGCGTGAACTGATAATGCCACTTCCGTTCCCCCGTCCTGGCATTCAGCGCGAGAACGCAGTTGGTGTAAAGATTATCGCCGGGACGGTCCCGGTCGTCCCCGTCGGGCCAGGGATTGCCCGTAGCCCAGTAAAGGGTGTCTGTCGCCGCATCGTACGATCCCGTAAGCCAGGTGGACCCGCCTCCTGTCAGCGGCTCCTTACCTTGCCAGCTTTCGATGCCGGGCTCCCCGCTTCGCGGCACGGTCCAGCGCCGCCAGACCAGATCCCCCGAGTCCGCGTGGAATGCCGCAATGAACCCCCGAATCCCTTCGTCAGCGCCTGCCACGCCCACGATCACCGTATCGTGGACGATCAGCGGAGCCATCGTTCCCCCATAGTGATGACGCTCGCCCGAAGCAGGGGCCATCGTGGTCTCCCATAGCAGCCTGCCCGTGGCGCGCTCGAGCGCCAGCAGATGTGCGTTGTCAGTTACGAAAAACACCTTGTCGCGCAACAGGGCAACGCCGCGGTTCGTGCCGAGATTCGCGTCGCCCAGCATTCCCGGACTCCGCGGGCGCGAATACTCCCACAGCGAACTCCCCGTGAGCGCATCGAGCGCGAACACCTGGTTGGGACCCGTCACATACAACACACCATCCACCGCCAGCGGCGTCGCCTCCAACCCGAAATGCGCCATTGGAAACACCCACTTCAGTTTCAGCGAAGACACGTTCGCGGCCGTGATCTGCTTCAGTGGACTGTACCGGTTGCCGGATACATCCCCGTTGTAAGTGATCCAGTCCCCCGCCCGCGGCGGTCGCAACGTAATTTTGCGAGCAGCCTCCGAAGGAGTGACCGGACCGGCGATGGTTTCCACATTGATACGGCGCAAATACCTGGCGAGCGTGAGCAGGTCCGCCGGCGGCAGATCGGAAAACGAGGGCATCCCGGCGCCCGCGTTGCCGCGCTCCAGGTACGCCCGCAGTTGCTCCGCGGACTGCCCCGCCACCCGCGGGTTCATCGCAAGCCCCGGACCCTTGGCGCTGCCCCGAGCCTCCTCTCCATGGCACGGCGCGCATCGCTCCCGGAACAGTTGCCGCGGAAGCAATTGAACCGCCAGAGATAGAAAAAGAGCCAATACTCTCATTCCCCGCCTCGGGAAGAGACAGCCCGAACGTGCACGGCATCGAGGGCCCGCGCCAGGCACTGCTCAATCAAATCGCACATCTCGTCGATATCGGCTTCCGAAGCCACCAGCGCCGGCGACACGGCAAACCAGGATGGATCCACGCGAAGGATGATGCCTCGTTCCGCCGCGATGCGCTTCAGCGCAGTCCCCAATTCAGGATAGGGCGCCATCGAGTTCGTATCCTTCACCAGTTCCACCCCCCGCAGGATCCCGCGCCCTCGCACCTCTCGAACCACGCCGTATTCCTTCAACCGCTCCAGGCGCGACGCAAGATAGTCGCCCATGCGGCGCGCGCGCAGGTCCAGTTGCTCTTCCACGATCGTCTCGATCACCGCCATCCCCACTGCCGCGGCCAGCGGATTGCCCGCGAACGTATGGCCGTGCGCGAATTGCAGGTTCTGTTCCGCGGAGCCGTAAAACGCATCCGCCATGTCCTCGCGAGCGATCATCGCCCCAATCGGAAACACCCCGTTCGAGAGTCCCTTCCCGCAGCAGATGATGTCGGGCGTCACCCCAAGCGTCTGCGCGGCGAACATCGAACCCGTCTTGCCGAATCCCGTGATCACCTCATCGAAGATCAGCATCACGTCATGGCGATCGCAGATCTCGCGGATCATCCGGAAATATTCCACCGTCGGCGTGATGATGCCGCCCGTATTCCCCACCGGCTCCACCAGGAACCCCGCCACCGTATCCGGATCCTCGTGAATGATCACATCTTCCAGCGCCCGCGCCGCAAAGCGGTTGCACTCGTCCCAATCGGAAAAATAGCGCCGGTAATGGTTCGGAGGAAACACCTTCAGGAACCCGCCCATGTGCGGCTCGAACTTCGTCTTGCGCGGCCCCGTGCCGCTCGCCGCCATCGCCGCTCCCGTGCCGCCGTGATAGCCGTGATACCGGCTGATGAACTTGTATTTCCCCGGCCGGCCCGTCTGCTTGAAATACTGCCGCGCGAACTTCATCGCCGCTTCCGTCGATTCCGACCCGCCGCTGAACGGCTTGACGAACTTCAGATTACCGGGCGCAACGCCGCCCAGCCGTTCGATAAAATCGAGCGTGATGTCCGATATCCCGTGCAGCGGCGGGGCGAACGTCATCCGCCCGGCCTGCGCGCGCAGCGCCTCGAGAACGCGCGGATGCCCGTGGCCGAGACACGCCACGAAAATGCCTCCAATGGCATCGAAGTACCGCCGCCCCTCGATATCCCAATAATAAAGCCCCTCGGCGCGCTCGAAAATGAGCGGATGGCGGAGAAACTCCGCCGTCTGCATGAAGTCGATGAACGTGTGCCGGAGCAGCGCTTCCTGGCGCGAGTCGATAGCCATCGGATCCTTCCTACCGCGACAAAGTGCAAAATTGCCACAGACATCATATCTTGAGAGGGAGGTTCTCCATTCTGCCATCCACTCAACTCCACGCCGGAACCGGACGATGCGACATCACCCCAGCCCCGGGCACCCCCCAGGGCGGATGGGGAGCGCAGACCCATCAGCGCGGGCTCGGAGCCGATATGCCGTTCTACGCCACCGCTCTCGTACTCGAATCGGGAGAGGAGCGTGTCGCCATTGTCGAAGCCGACGCCATCGGTTTTGACCGCGAGTGGACAGAGCGCATCCTTGCCGCCATCACGGACCTCACCGGCTTTCCCCGCCGGCGGATCCGCTTCTCCTGCAGTCACACGCATTCGGGCCCGAATACGTTCCGCCTCGCCACCATCAGCGAGGGGCTCGATATGGCGCTCGGCTACCTCGAATCCCTCCCCCAGCGCATCGCCTCCGCGGTCTGGCAGGCGCGGCACAATCTGAAACCCGTCCGCGCCGCCGCGGGTCAGGGCGCCTGCGACATCAACGTCAACCGCCGCTTCCGCGATGCCGCGCACGGCGTCGTGGTAGGGCGCAACTGGGGCGGCCCGGCCAATCGCACCGTCGGCGTGGTTCGCTTCGATGACCTCGACGAACGCCCCGTCGCCACCTTGCTCCATTACGCCTGCCACGGCACCACGATGGGATGGCAGACGCAACTCTTCACGCCGGATTTTCCCGGCCCGGCGCGCCAGGTGGTGGAGCGCGAACTCGGCGGAATGTGCCTCTTCCTCCAGGGAGCCTGCGCAAACCTCACTCCCCGCCGCGGCTTCACCGGCGATTGCGCCCTCTACCGCAAATTGGGAACCATCCTCGGCCTCGAAGCCGCGCGGGCCGCCTGGAACCTGGAAACACTGCCGCGCGTCGAGCGTCTGGCCGGTGTGCAGCCCTCCGGAGCGCCCATCGCGCTCTATGAGGATGTGCCCGTGGATCCAGGTCCCCAGCAACTTAGCGTAGTGCAGCGCAGCATTGCGCTGCCGGCCAAACAATTCGGCCCTCCGGAGGAGTTGGAGGCGCAGGCGGCGGCCCTCCGCGCCGAGATGAACCGCTTGCGGCGGGAAGGCACGCCCGAAGAAATCCGCGCCGCCACAGCCAGGGCCACGGAAGCCGGATGGCGCGCCGAATATGCGCGTAACTATTACGGGCGCGAGACCATCCCCTGGGAACTGATGTCCATCGTCATCGGCTCATCGATTGCCCTGGTCTCCGTACCCGGCGAGCCATTCACCGAAACAGCCATGGACATCGCCTCCCGCTCGCCCTACCGCCACACATTCGTTTCCGGGTATTCAAACGGCGGCTTCGGCTACATCCCCACCGCGCAGGCCTTCGCCGAAGGCGGCTACGAAACCGAGGCCACGCCCTTCTCCGCCATGGCCGCGGACGTGCTCGCCGGCGAAGCGGTTCGATTGTTGCAGGAAATGGCGGCGATTCCGGCCGGCCAACAACATTAAGTCGGAGTAGGGATCATGGTTACCCATAACCCCCTCCACGGATCCGGACGGGCGGGTTTCCCGCATCCGGCTCTTGCCTTAGGTGACGACGCCCATGCGGCGCAGGGGATAGTCATGGTAGAT